>JBEKWD010000085.1:0-8280 GCA_049513435.1 Steroidobacteraceae bacterium
GGCCAGTCCGGCCAGGCGAGCCAGCAGAGTCTGGTGGCGTTGGGCGAGCGTCAGGTCGCGCTCGCTGGCGTGCTGCAGCAGCAGCGGCAGGCGCGCTGAGGGCGCGATATCCATCTCGCCGCGAATCTGGCGGATGGCCAGCACCACCTGCATGACCCAGCCCATTTCTGCCTCGGCCGGCGCATCGGCAGGAAAGAGCGCAGCATCCGGCCAGGGCGCGAGCATGATGCTCTCACCGCTCTCACCGCTCACACCGGCCAGCGGCGCTATGCGCAACCAAATCTCCTCGGTGATGAAAGGCATCAGCGGATGCAGCAGCCGCAGCAGCGTCTCGAACACCGCCAGCAGGGTGCGCTGCGCAGCATGGCGCGCGGCCGCGTCTGGGGCCTGCAGCACCGGTTTGACGATCTCGAGATACCAGTCGCAGAACTCGTGCCAGGTGAACTCATACAAGGCGCTGGCAGCGAAGTCGTAGCGATGTTCGCGAAATGCCGCGTCCACGGCCTGGATCGTTGCACCCAGGCGCGAGCGGATCCAGCCCTCGCTCGCGCTCGCTCCGCTTGCTGCGCTCGCTGGCTGCGCCGCGGCGTGGCTGGCCGTGCTGGTTTCCAGACCCAATATGAAGCGTGCCGCGTTCCACAGCTTGTTGCAGAAATTGCGATTGCCGGCGACGCGCGCCAGGTCGAAACGGATGTCGCGGCTCTGCGTGGCGAGCGAAGCGAAGGTAAAGCGCAGCGCGTCGGTACCGTAGGCGGGGATGCCTTCGGGAAACTGCCTGCGGGTCGCCTTCTCAATGCTCGCGGCCAGATGCGGCTGCATCAGTCCGCTGGTGCGTTTGGCCACCAGTGCCTTCTGGTCGATGCCGTCGATGATATCGAGCGGATCGATCACGTTGCCTTTGGATTTCGACATCTTCTGGCCTTCCGCATCACGGATCAGACCGTGAACGTAGACTTCGCGAAAGGGCACATCGGTCATGAACTTCAGTCCGAACATGATCATGCGCGCGACCCAGAAGAAGATGATGTCGAAGCCCGTCACCAGCACATTGGTCGGATAGAAGCGGCTCAAATCTTTGCTGCTCGCTGGCCAGCCCAGGGTCGAGAAGGGCCACAGCGCCGAAGAAAACCAGGTGTCGAGCACGTCCTCATCCTGACGCAGAGGCACGTCGCGGCCGTGGCGAGCTCGTGCGGCCGCAGCGGCCTCAGCCGCATCGCGGGCGACGTAGATATAGCCCTGCTCGTCGTACCAGGCCGGAATCCGATGACCCCACCAGAGCTGGCGGCTGATGCACCAGTCCTGAATATTGCGCATCCATTGGAAGTAGGTCTTGTCCCAGTGCGTCGGCACGAAACGCACCTTTGCTGTCTCCACGGCGGCGATGGCGGGCGCGGCCAGCGCCGCGATGCGCACGAACCATTGGTCAGTCAGGTAAGGCTCGACGATGGCTCCGCTGCGATCTCCGCGTGGCGTCATGATCTGCCGGGGCTCGACGCGATCGATCAGCCCCGCCTGCTGTAGTTCTTCGACCACCCGCAGTCTGGCTTCGCTGCGTTCAAGGCCACGCAGCCGTTCCGGGGCGAGCTCGTTCAGGCGCGCATCGGGCGTAAAGATGTTGATCAGCGTCAAGCCGTGGCGCTGTCCGACCGCATAGTCGTTGAAGTCATGGGCCGGCGTTATCTTCACGCAACCGCTGCCGAACGCCGGATCCACATAGTCATCGGCGATGACGGGAATCTGGCGGCCAACCAATGGCAGCGTGACATGCCGGCCGATCAAGTGCCGATAGCGCGCATCCTCACCATTTACCGCGACGGCCACGTCCCCGAGCAGAGTCTCGGGGCGGGTGGTCGCGACGACAACGTGCCCGTCCCCGTCGCTGAGCGGGTAGCGGATATACCAAAGCTGCCCGGGCTCCTCTTCGGCGAGCACCTCGAGGTCCGATAGCGCCGTGCGCAGCACCGGATCCCAGTTGACCAGGCGCAGTCCACGGTAGATCAGCCCGTCCGCGTGCAGGCGAACGAAGGCTTCGATGACCGCTTGCGAGAGCCCCGGGTCCATCGTGAAGCGCTCGCGCGACCAGTCTACCGAGGCGCCGAGCCGGCGCAGCTGCTGCGAGATCGCGCCGCCCGATTGCTCCTTCCAGCTCCAGACGCGCTCGACGAAGGCCGCGCGCGTGAGCTCGGTGCGCCGCTGGCCGGTGGCCTCGAGCTGACGCTCGACGACCATCTGGGTGGCGATGCCGGCATGATCGGTGCCGTGCTGCCACAACGTGGCATCGCCCTGCATGCGATGCATGCGCGTGAGCGCATCCATGATCGTGACCTGAAATGCGTGCCCCATGTGCAGCGTGCCCGTCACGTTGGGAGGCGGGATCACGATGCAGAAGCTGCGTGGCCCCGGGCGCGGGCTGAAATATCCGGCTGCTTCCCATCGCTGATACAGACGCTGTTCGATTTCTGCAGGCGCGTAGACTTTGTCCATCCGGGGGTAACAGTCGCCTCCAACTTCGGATTATAGGGGTCGTTGCCGCGCTTCATTCAAGGCGAGTCGTCGGCCGTGACGCTGCGCGTCTCGGGCGCGAGGCCCTGCTGCCGGTACTGGCGGAATCGGCTGCGTCCGGCAGTGCGGCGCGCCTCATCGGCATCGATGAACTCAGCGATGCCAGCGGCCTGCGCCGCGCAGTCTGGAATCGTGCTGCCCAGATTCAACAGCAGGTCGTAGGGCTGCTCGGGCTGTGCGCCGCAGCCGCACAATACTGGCGTGTCCTGCCACTGCTGCGCTGTGACGTAGATCTCGTGCGGCACGAAACTGCGATCGACGAAGGTCCAGAGCAGCTCATCGAAGCGCTCGAGCTGCGCGGCATCATCGAGCCAGACGAATACGCGCTGGCCGGCGAGATAGGCCTTTTCCGCGCGCCGGCACGCGAACTTGAGTCGCTCGCGCTCCTCGGTTCCGGGCAGTACGTAGAACTCCACGCGCTGAACGGTAGCGCTCATGCGGGCGCGGGCTCGAGTCCGTTCAACCGCCCGCGCGGCGGCTCAGGAAGTCCCCAACCAGCGACAACGGCCGGCCGGTCGCGCCCTTATTGGCTCCCGAGGTCCAGGCCGTGCCGGCGATATCCATGTGCGCCCACTTGAGGCCCTGGGTGAACTTGCCAAGGAATGCGGCCGCCGTGATCGCGCCGCCATCGCGACCGGCCACGTTGGCCATATCGGCGAAGTTGCTGCGCAACTGCTCAGCGTAGTCCTCGGTGAGCGGCAATTGCCAGGCGCGATCGTCGGTGCGCGTGCCCGCCTCGACCAACTCACGCGCCAGCTCATCGTCATTGCCCATGACGCCGCTGAAATGGGCGCCCAGAGCAATGACGCAGGCCCCGGTCAGCGTCGCAAAATCGACCACGACTGCCGGCTCATACCGGCGCGCGAAGTTCAACGCATCGCACAGGATCAGCCGACCCTCGGCGTCGGTGTTGAGCACCTCGACGGTCTGACCCGAGGCGCTCGTGATGATATCCCCAGGCTTGACGGCGCGCCCGTCGGGCATGTTCTCGCAGGCCGGTACCAGTCCGATCAGGTTGAGCTTGAGCTCGCGGCGCGCGGCATAGTCGATCGCCGCCAAGACCGTCGCGGCGCCGCACATGTCGAACTTCATCTCATCCATGGCCGGCGGATCCTTGAGCGATATGCCGCCAGTGTCGAAAGTCACGCCCTTGCCGACGAGTACCACTGGGGCGCGGCCGCGGCGCGCGCCGCGGTATTCGAGCACGATGAAGCGCGGCGGCTCCTCGCTGCCGCGGGTGACCGCCAGCAGGCAACCCATCTTCAGCCGCCGGATGCCCGCCAGATCGAACACACGCACGCGCAGGCGCCGGCGGTAATTGCGCTCGAGCTCACGCGCCTGAGCCGCGAGGTAGCGCGGCGTGCAGACATTGGCCGGCAGATTGCCGAGGTTGCGCAGCAGGCGTGCGCTCTCGGCGAGCGCGGCGCCGGCGGCCAGGCCCTCGCGTACAGCGCCGAGCGCGGAACTGTCGATCGGTCCGAGCAGTATGCGGGCCAGAGCGCTCGGACGTGGCCGGCGCGCAGATTTCAGATCATTGATGCGATAGAGCGCAGCGCCCGTAAGCTCGGCGGTGGCGCGACCGAAATAGTAGTCGTTGAGCTCACGGCCCGGGGGTCGCTCGAGCGCCAGTGCGGCGGAGACCACGCGTGTTCGGGCCAGAGCATGGATTGCGCTGGTCAGGCAGCGGCGCCAGAGGCGGCGATTAAACTGCGCTCTTTTGCCCAAACCCACCAGCAAGAGCCGCGCGCTCCTGAGCCCGCTGAGCTCCGATATCAGCTGCGTCTCGCCGACGCGACCGGAGAAGTCCCCGCGCGCGAGCAGCGCACGCAGGCGCCGGCGCAGCGCACGATCCACCGCGAGCGCCTCGGGGCCGAGCTCGGCGCGCTCGAATACGCCGATTACCAGGCAATCGCTGCGCTGTTCGGCGGCCCGGCGGCTGAAAGCTTCGAATCGCATGTTCTAAAATCCTCGAGCGCCAAATTCCGAATAACGCAGCGAGCGCGCCAGCGCATGATGCACATCGCTGTGACTGGCCTCCCCACGTATCCGCTCTGAGCGCATGGCGGCTATGATGTGGTTGAAGTGTAACGCAAGCCAGCGTGAAGTGAGGACCTGTTGCGGATCCTGCAGCGCTATCTGCTGCGAGAAATGACCGTCAATTTCATCGGCGTGACGGTCGTGATGTTTGCCATCCTGTTTGTGAATCAGGTCGGCGTCGTGCTGGCGCGCGCCGCCCAGCTGCAATACCAGAGCGGCTTCGTGCTCGAGCTCATTGGTCTGGGCGCGGCTCAGAACATCGCCATCCTGTTGCCGATCGGCCTGTTGCTCGGGATCGTACTCGCCTTCGGACGGCTCTATCACGACAGCGAGATGGTAGCGGCTCAGGCCTGCGGGGTGGGCGTGGCGCGCGTGGCGGCGGCCGTGTGGTTGCTGGCACTGCCCGTGACTGCGCTGATCGTTTTGCTCAATTTTGAGCTCGCGCCGCGCGCGGCGGTGGCCGAGGTCGCCATGCGCGATGAGGCCTTGCGCGCCGCTATCACGGCGCCGATTGCGCCCGGACGGTTTCGCAGTTTCGCCGGTGGCCGCATCGTCGTGTATGCCCGCAATGCCGACCCGAACGGCGATCTGAGCGAGGTTTTCGTCAAGCGCAGCGACGGCCTCGTGGTGGAGACCACGGTCGCGCGGCGGGCGCACTACAGCTTCTCGGGCGATGGCCAGAGCGAGGCCATCACGCTGTACGACGGCCAGCGCCTGGAGGGCGTGCCCGGCAGCGATCATTACCGCATCATGCGTTTCGCCGAGCAATTGATCCCGATCCGCACGCCCGAAACCGAGCGGCGCGCACCGCGGGTGGATGAGATGACTACCGATGAGCTGCTCGCGAGCCATGACCTGAAGTTGCGCGCCGAGCTGCAATGGCGCCTGGGATTACCGGTCATGACCGTAGTGCTCACGATACTGGCGGTGCCGCTCGGCAGACTGCGTCCGCGCGAGGGCCGCTATGCGCGGGTCTGGATCGCCGTGATGGTATTCGCGCTCTATGCCAATCTGGCACTTGCAGGCCGCACCTGGATCGAGCGGGGACAGGTCGCCCCGGCGCTCGGACTATGGTGGGTGCACGGACTGTTTCTGCTCGTGAGCCTCATCGCGCTCGGCATGCCAACACTGCGCCGGCTTCTGCGCCGGCGCCTGCACTCCTCGTGACGCTGCTCGATCGCTACATCGCCCGCACCTTGCTCTCAGCGGTCGCTCTCGTCATGGGGGTGCTGATCATTCTCGGCATGCTGTTCGTATTCATCGGCGAGCAGAGCGACGTCGGTGTGGGCCACTACGACATGCTCGATGCGCTGATCTACTCGGCGCTGTCAATGCCGCAGTTTGCGCTCGAGGCCTTTCCCGCCGGGGCGCTCGTGGGATCGCTGCTGGGCATCGGATTGCTCGCACGCGGCCAGGAAATTACGGTCATGCGTGCCTCGGGTATGTCGAAGCTGCGCCTGAGCGCCTCGGTGCTGATCAGCGCTGGGCTGCTGATTGGCATTGCATTGCTCATGGGTGAGTTCCTGGCGCAGCCGCTTGCACAGCTGGCCGATGAGCGCAAAGCCTTCGCCAAGTACGCGAACATCAGTTTCGCGGGCGCGGGGGGCGCGTGGCTGCGCGACGGCGACACCATACTGAATGTGCAGGGTCGCTCGAGCCTCGCGCAATTCGGCGGCATGCTGATCTTCGAGCTCACCGATGATAACCGCGTTGCGGCAGTCGGCCGCGCGCAGCACGCGATCGCCGGCGGGCCTCAGACCTGGCTACTGCAGGACTATTCCGAGTCGCGCTTCGTGAACGATTCGGTCAGCAGCCTGAGCCGCGCGCAGCGCTTGCTGCATACCGCGGCCGGCGCCGACCTGTTGCAGCTCTCGGTCAGCGACCCGGGCGAGCTGGCGTTGCGCGCGCTGTACCGGGCGATCGGTTATCTGCGCGCCAACGGGCTCGATGCGAAGCAGTACGTGTTTGCATTCTGGGCCCGCGTGGCACGCACCGCTGGAATCCTCGCGGCCTTGTTGTTCGCGTTGCCGTTTGGCTTCGGCGTCTTGCGCTCCGCCTCGCTGAGCGCGCGCACGAGTCTCGGCCTGACCCTCGGGATTTTGTATTTCTTTCTGCAACGGCTGGTCGAGAGCGGCACGCTGGTGTTTAACTTGAACCCGCTGATGCTCGCCTGGGTACCCACGGCGCTGCTGGCCGTGGCCGCGCTACTGCTGATCTGGCGCGCGCGCTAGAGGGCGCTTGCGCGCCTCAATGCCAGTCTTTGCTGCGCGCTGCCGCTTCCTCGTTCGCATCGAGCAGCTCGCCACTGAGACGTTCGTTGACCGCCTGTTGCAATGCTGTTGGTAGCGAGGAGCTCACGGTGCGCCGCGCCAGCGCTGTGGGCGGGGATTTGGCCGGATCGATAGCGACGAGGTTCGCAATCCGCCACTGCTGCTGCTCTTTGCAGGCCAGACCGGCGAGCGCGCGGCGGCCATCGAGCTCGAAGGTGCGACAATAGCTGCCGGATCGCGCGCGAAAGCTCAGGCCGATGTGCGCGCCTGCCGCTGGCGGCACCGCGCTGGACAACTCCTGATTCAACGCCCGCTCGAGCGAGCCTCGCGCGAGCATCGTGCCGTCACGAAATTCCAGTGGCACGCCGAGTGAGAACACGTATTCGATCAGCAAACCCACGCACAAACCGATGCCCAGAGTGGCCGCGATCATGCCGCGGGCCGGAATGGACGCACGTCTCGGCTCCACGCGCCGGGCACGTGCGGCGCGCGCGCGCGCCAGATCAATGATCTGCGCCGGGGCGGATGGAGCAGCCAGCGGTCGGATGCCCGATCGGCGCCTCGAGGCCGGTTCATTCAACGCATCGCTGTACAGGCCGAGCTCGCGTTCACGCACAGCGCGCTCCCGGGCAACACGCTGCGCCAGCATGGCATCCCGGGCGATGGCCTGTTCGACGCGCGTGCGCTCGGCGCCCTCGAGCTCATTGTTGACATACGCAGTCAGCAGGTCTTCGGGAATATGCGTGCTCATATCAGGCAGCGACTCGGCGTCCCCTAGGGTGCAGTGATGATCTGCGCGGCGTCGTCCGTCAGCAAGTCCCCAGGTGAGGCCAGCTGTCGGGCGATGATCGTCGCGCAGCGGACTCTGATCTTGTATTAAACCAGTCTTCTCAAGCGCTTATGTCAATCTCTTGTTTTCGATTCGACCCAGTGGGTTTATTTCACCGCTCATCGACAAGTTACGGTACCCAAGTCGATCTGGTTTACACAAAATGACTCGAGTACCGGACGCGACTGCAGAGGTCCAGTGAGATTCACGGGCAAAACCGCGATTGTTACGGGAGCCGCCAGCGGCATCGGCCGAGGCCTGGCGCTGGCCTTCGCGCGCGAAGGTGCCGCGGTGGCCGTCGCGGATCTGAATCGAGCCGCGGCAGATGCGGTGCTTGCCGAGCTCAAGGGTGCCGGTGGGCGCGGGCTGGCCGTGACGATGGATGTGACCGATGAGCGCGCGGTCGAGGCGGGGGTCGCTACCGTTGCTGAGACATTCGGTAGCGTTGACATTCTGGTCTGTAACGCCGGCATCCAGATCGTGCATCCGGTCGAATCCTTCCCGCTTGCCGACTGGAAAATGATGCTCGCCGTGCACCTCGATGGCGCGTTCCTCACCACCAGGGCGTGTCTTAAGTATATG
>JBEKWD010000086.1:0-8228 GCA_049513435.1 Steroidobacteraceae bacterium
CGCCGTGGCGCATTGAGCGCGGTAGCGTACGAAGTACGTCTTGAGTCCGCGCTGCAAAAGAAAGGCAGCATGTGGATCGAGCACGCCGCCGAACAAAGTGAAGTCCGTGCGCAGTGATCGGATCAGGCTCGCCTCCGCGATCGCAGCCCCGCCCATGACATCACCGTGACCCGAGACGAATTTCGTCAGGCTGTGCAGATAGATATCGATTTCGAACTGTCCGTGCTGGTGCACGCCGGCGAAGGTGTTGTCCAGCAGCGTGAGGGCACGATGAGCCCGCGCAAGGCGCGTGAGCGCAGCAATGTCGGCGATCTTATTGGTCGGATTGGTCGGACTCTCGAAGATCATGAGCCGTGTGGGCCGCGAGGCCAGCACGCGCTCGACGCCGGCAAGATCATCGATCGAAAGCAGCGTGTGCTCGACGCCAAATTTGGCCAGTACACGGCGCAACAGGTAGCGCGTCGGCCCATAAGTGTCAATGAAGCCCAGGACGTGATCGCCCTGACGGGTCAACGAAAGCACCGTCTGGGCGATGACTCCCATGCCTGAGGCACAGACCAGGCAATCATCGCGCCCCTGCATTTGTGCCAACGTGAGCTCGAGCTGCCGCAGCGTCGGATTGGAATTGCGCAGATAGGAAAAACCGGGCCGCTCGCCGCGCTGTGCGCGCAACGCCTGCTCGATGCTGTCGAATTCAAACTTAACCGTCTGATAGATCGGCGCGATTACCGGACGATTGTCCGCCGGTACCTCGACGAGCGGCGGGTGATTCACAAGCGTGGAGTCTTTCATGGTGATGCTAGCGCTGCTCCAGGCCTGCGGCCGCGAATGCCGCACCGATCACGCCGGCTTGGCCGCCGTGGGCCGCGCGGCGGATCTCGGTCGCACTTTCGAGTAGATGCCCGAACTGCTGCCAATTCTCGCTGACCGCACCGCCAATTATGAACAGATCGGGCCAAAACAGCGCATGCAGTCGTGCAAGATAATCGTTGACGCGTTCACACCAGCTCGACCAATCGAGGCCTTCCTCGGTGCGTACACGGGCCGAAGCAGTGAACTCGGCATCGCGCCCGTGGAATTCCAGGTGTCCGAACTCGGTATTAGGCAACAAACGCCCGTCGAGGAATAACCCCGAGCCGATGCCTGTGCCGAAGGTCAGCAGCATGACGACGCCGCGCACGCCCCGACCCGCTCCGGCGCAGATCTCGGCGATGCCCGCCGCATCCGCATCATTGACGAAGATGACGGGTCGGCCGATAAGCTGTGCCAGCTGCTCGCCGCCCCGGCAGCCAATCCAGGACTTATCGACATTGGCCGCTGTACGCGCTACGCCCCGTTGCACGACCGCTGGAAAAGCCAGGCCCACTGGACCGGCGCCAGAGAGCTCGCGATCAATCTGCGCACAGGCTCGCAGCACCTGCTCGGGCGTCGAGGGTGAGGGCGTCGGCACCGACAGCAATGGTGTGGTAGTCACGCCGTGCTCGACATCCACCAGGGCTGCCTTGATCGAGGAGCCGCCGACGTCCAGACCCAGCAGGATACGGCCTGGCATGGCTTTAGACTTCGGCGCTGGCAAGCATTTGGCTCTCACGCGCACGCTGCCGATCGCGGTGCTGCAGATACCAGCTCGAGCTGACCACGCCGATCGCCACGACCAGAACCATGAGCGTTGCCAGCGCGTTCACGTCGGGGCTTACACCCAATCGCACCTTGGAGAAAATGACCATGGGTAATGTGCTCGAACCCGGACCGGCGACGAACTGGGAGATCACGACATCATCCCACGAGAGCGTAAAGGACAACAGCCAGCCCGCAAGCAGCGCCGGGGCGATCAGGGGCAGCGTGATACGCGCGAATACCACTGCGGGCCGGGCGCCAAGATCCAGTGCCGCCTCCTCGAGCGATACATCGAAGCCAGCCAGGCGCGCCTGAACGATCACGGCCACGTAGGATAAAGAGAAGCTGATATGAGCAATCGTTATGGTCGTGGCGCCGCGTCGTGCCGGCCAACCGATGAGCTGCTCCATGGCGACGAACAACAGCAATAACGACAGACCCGTGATGATCTCCGGCAGCACCAGCGGGGCGGCGCTGAGCGCGCCGAGCAAAGCGCGACCGCGAAAGCGCCCGTAGCGCTCGAGCGCAAAGGCCGCCATCGTGCCCAGGATCACGGCGCCCGTCGCGTTCATGGCGGCGATGCGTAACGACAACCAGGCGGCCTGCATGATCTGCGCATTGCCGAACAACTCCGCATACCACTTGAGGGTCGGGGAATGTGCGGCGTCCCAGACCGTGACCAGGCGCGATGCATTGAACGAGTAGATGATCATCGAGAGGATCGGCGCGTACAAAAATGCGAACCCGAAGGCCAGAACTGATGGCAATACCAAAGCGCCGCGGCCCCTCATGCGATGCTCTCGAGCTCGCGCTGCCGATAGCGCTGGAACAGCACGAGCGGCCCGAGCAGTCCAATCAGGATCAGAATTGCCACGGCGCTGGCGACCGGCCAGTCACGATTCTCAAAGAACTCATCCGACAGTACGCGTCCGATCATGAGCTGATTGGCCGGACCGAGCAGCGAGGGGATCACGTACTCACCCACCGCCGGGATGAACACCAACAGGGCTCCGGCCACGACACCCGGCATCGACAATGGCCAGGTCACGCGCAGGAACGCTCGCCAGGGGGCAGCGCCCAGATCGGCCGCTGCCTCCAGCAGTGCAGCATCATGCTTCTCGAGATTGGCGTAGAGCGGCAGCACCATGAACGGCAGATAGGAATAGACGATGCCGACGTAGACTGCGAAGCTCATATTGACCATCGGCATCGATTGTCCGATCAGGTGCAGACTCAGTAGTACGTGGTTGATCAGTCCGTCCTGCTTGAGTAGTCCAATCCAGGCATACACGCGCAGCAGGAACGAGGTCCAGAACGGCAGGATAACCAGCATGAGCAGCAGATGGCGCCGCGCCGGGCTCGCACGCGCGATAGCCAGTGCCATCGGATAACCCAGCAGCAGGCAAAAGAGCGTTGATAAAGCCGCCACCTTGATCGAATAGAGGAATGAATCCAGGTAAAGCGGATCGGTGAACAGGAACTGATAGTTCGCCAGGTGCACGTGCAGCGCGAGCCCCCGATCGCGTGTCCACTCGTACAACGGCGCATACGGCGGCATGGCCAATAGCGCCTCGGAGAACGAAATCTTCAGCACGATCAGGAAGGGCACGAGGAAGAAGAGAATCAACCACAGCATCGGCAATGCGCGCACGACGACGCGGCCGAAATGTTGTGGCAGGACAGTCACCCCGATCTTATGCAGCCGTTCAATCATTGCCGATGACGGGACTGGAAGCCTCCCAGGACAGGTACACGGGCATGTCGCGCAGGAATTGCTCCTCGGGCTTGCGTGCGCTGTTGGCGAGCGTCGCACGTATCTCGCGACCGGATTCGAGCCGCACGAGGAATACCGACAATTCCCCCAGGTAGGCTATCTCGCGAATCACGCCGCGAGCCCAGTTATCGGGACTCGGAGGTGGCTCGCGCGAGAGGTTGATCTTCTCGGGTCGTATGGCCACCCATAAATTCGCCTGCGGCAAGGCAGCGATGCCGCGATCGACGCGCAGGCTCGCCGGCAGCTCGGCGCATTGCACGCGCAGGTAATCGGATCTTCCCTCGACGAGTGTGCCCTCGAACAAATTGACCGAGCCGATAAAGTCCGCCACGAAGCGCGTGGCCGGAAACTCGTAAATCTGCCGCGGTGTGCCGATCTGTACGATCTCGCCATGATTCATGACGGCGATGCGCGAGGCCAATGTCATGGCCTCCTCCTGGTCGTGCGTGACGACCACGAAGGTGACTCCGAGCTGCTGCTGAATGTTGATGAGCTCGAACTGCGTGTGCTCGCGCAACTTGCGGTCGAGGGCGGCCAGCGGCTCATCGAGCAACAGCAGCTTTGGCCGCTTGACCAGTGCGCGCGCCAAAGCCACGCGCTGGCGCTGACCGCCCGAGAGCTGATGCGGCTTGCGCTTCGTGTAGGGGCCCATCTTCACGATCTCGAGGATCTCCGCGACCCGGCGCCGGATCTGCGCGCTGCTGAGCCGTTCCTGCTCGAGGCCAAACGCGACGTTGCGCTCCACCGTCATGTGCGGGAAGAGCGCATAGGACTGAAACATCATGTTGACCGGCCGTCGATAGGGCGGCACCGGGGCCAGATCCTGACCCTCGAGCAGCAGGCGTCCGGCGCTGGGCGTCTCAAAGCCGGCCAGCAGCCGCAATAACGTGGTCTTGCCGCAGCCTGAAGCGCCCAGCAGGCAGAAGATCTCGCCGCGCTCGATCTGCAGCGATACGTCCTTGACCGCTACGAACTCGCCGAAGCGCTTGCTGACCTGTTCGAGCTCGACATAGGCAGCCGTCATTGGCCGGTCTTGAATCGCGTCCAGGTGCGATTCAGCGCGCGCGTAAACACGAGGCTGCGAGCCGCATTCGGGTACAGATGTGCCTTCTGCGCCTCGCTCGGGTAGACGCCGCGATCGTTGTAGACCGCCGGATCAACCAGGCGGTAGGCGGCGGCATTGCTGGTCGCAAAGTGCATCATGCTCGAATTCTTCGCCGCCACCTCCGGCCGCAACAGGTAATCGATGAACAGATGCGCGTTCTTCGGATGCGCTGCATCGGCGGGAATCGCGAGCATGTCAAAGAACATGATCGCGCCCTCGCGCGGAATGTTGTAGCGAATCTGCAGGTCCTTGCCATTCTCGCGCGCCCGCGCGCGCGCCTGACCGACATCCCCGCTCCAGCCGAGCGCCAGGCAGATGTCGCCGTTGGCGAGCTCATCGATATAGCGCGAGGAGTTGATCATGCGGATATATGGCCTGATTGAGCTCAGTACCTGCGCGGCGGCTTTCAGATCATCGAGCGATTCGCTGTTGGGATCCTTGCCCAGGTATATCAGCACGGTGCCGACCACTTCATCCGGCGCGTCCAGGATCGAGACGCCGCATTTCTGGAAATGGCGCACGACGGCCGGATCGTAGAACATTCTGAATGAATCGACCGGCGCATTGGCCATCGCCTGCGCAATCTGGGCCTCGTTGTAACCCACGCCCGAAGTACCCCAGAGATAATTCACGCCATACTGATTGCCCGGATCGTGCGTCTGAATGATTTGCGTGATCTGAGGATCGAGATTCTTGAGGTTCGGCAGCAGCGACTTGTCGAGCTTCTGGAAAACGCCGGCCTGAATCTGCCGCTGCATGAACGAGGCTGAGGGCACCACGAGATCGTAGCCAGTGTGGCCCGCCAGCAGTTTGGTCTCGAGCACCTCATTGGAATCATAGACGTCGTAGTTGACGTGAATGCCGTATTCCTTCTCGAAGGCGGGCACGACGCTCGGGTCGATGTAATCGGACCAGTTGTAGACGTTCAGCACCCTCTGCGCATCGCCGCGCCCTTGATCGCTCCCCGCCGTGCCAACGGACGTCGTTGCCTGCCCAGCCGGCGCCGGTGCCGGCGCGGCTGGCGGGCCCTGGCGCGCACAGGCGCTGAGCAGCAGAAAGCAGAGCGTAGCGGCAGGATGCCGTGCGCAGCGATTGATCATCAGCCCCTCTATCAAACGTTCAGCAGCAGGTGCTCGCGCTCCCAGGAGCTGATCACCTGCAGGAACACCTCGTATTCGGCCTGCTTGACGATCGTATAGGCCGCCACAAACGGCTCGCCGAGAATCTCCAGCAAAGGCTCGCAGTCGCGCAGCCGCGTGAGCGCCTCATCGAGCGAGCGTGGTAATGAAATGGGCAGATCGTGCGCGCTGCCCGAGATCGGCTCGGTCGGTTGCAGGCCTTCGATCATGCCCAGATAGCCGCAGGCGAGCGAGGCGGCGATCGCGATGTACGGATTGGCGTCCGCGCCACCCACGCGATTTTCGACCCGGCGCGCCTCGACGGTCGACATCGGCACCCGCAGACCGGCGGTGCGATTGTCGTAGCCCCACTGCACGTTGACCGGCGCGGACATGTAGCGCGTCATGCGCCGGTAAGAATTGACATTCGACGCGAACAGCGACATTGCCGCCGGCACGTAGCGCTGTAGTCCCGCAATGTGCGAGAAAAACAGTGCCGACGGCGTCCCATCATCGTTGCTGAACACGTTCTTGCGCGTCTTAGTATCGATGACGCTCTGGTGAATATGCATGGCGCTGCCGGGCTCCTTGGCGTGCGGCTTGGCCATGAATGTCGCGTACATCTTGTGCCGCAGCGCCGCCTCGCGCGCCGTGCGCTTGAACAGGAACGCCTGGTCGGCGAGGTCCAGCGCCGCGCCGTGCAGCAGGTTGATCTCCATCTGCGCCGGGCCGTCCTCGTGGATCAGCGTGTCGATCTCGATATCCTGCGCCTCGCAAAACGCATAGATGTCGTCAAACAATGGGTCGAATTCATTGACCGCCGCGATGCTATAGGACTGCCGTCCCGGTTCGGCGCGACCGGAACGCCCGACGGGCGGCTTGAGCGGATAGTCGGCATCGATATTCGGCTCGATCAAATAAAACTCGAGCTCGGGGGCGATCACCGGCTGCCAGCCGCGCTGATCGTAGAGCTCCAGCACGTGGCGCAGCACATGCCGCGGCGCCATCATCACGCGCCGGCCATCGGAGTAGAAGCAGTCGTGGATCACCTGTGCGGTGGGCTCGGCCGCCCAAGGCACGACGCGTACGGTCTTGGGATCGGCGCGCAACACGATGTCTATTTCTGCCGGGCTCATCGCCTCCGTAGTATCCGGCGGATAATCACCCGTCACGGTCTGCAGAAAGATGCTCTCGGGCAGTCGCATGCCGGCGTCTTCGGCGAATTTTTCCGCAGGCATGATCTTGCCTCGGGCGATACCGGCCATGTCCGGAATGATGGCCTCGACCTCGGAGATGCCGCGTTCGCGGAAGAATTGTTGAATTTCATTAGCCATGGATCACCCTAGGTCCTGTCACGGCACGCGGCGCCGAATTCGGCGAACAGCGCACGCGAGAACTCGTTAGAACTGACTCGCCATTCCGGGTGCCATTGCAGCGCGAGCGCGAACTTCTGCGCGCCCTCGACACGAAAAGCCTCGATGACTCCGTCGATCGCCCGTGCCTCGACCGCGAGACCGGCTCCGAGTTCCTTGACGCCCTGACTGTGCAGCGAATTGACGCGGATGCGCTCGGTTCCGGCCAGGCCTCGTAACAGCCCACCGGGCTCGAGAATCACCTCGTGCGCAGCACCGTACTGCTCATCGAGCGGCAGCGAAGGATCCTCGCGATGATCCAGATGACCCGGTACATCGTGCAGTTTCTGCCACAGCGAGCCGCCGAAGGCGACATTCATTTCCTGAAAGCCGCGGCAGATGCCAAGCACCGGCACGCCGGCTGCGACCGCGCGCGGAATCAGGGGCAATGTCGTCTCGTCGCGAAACGGATCGTGTAACGTGCCGCTCTCGCTCGGCTCGCCACGATAATGGCGCGGCTCAACGTTCGAGGGACTGCCCATGAACAACAGCCCGTCGAGTGTCTCGAGCAGTTGCTCGAGCGCGAGCTCGCGGCCAATCGCCGGCACAATCAGCGGCAGACCCCCAGCCGCGTCGAGCACGGCGGTTACGTATTTCTCGCCGGCCATGTGATAGGCGTGGGAACCGAGCACGCGTCGGTCCGCCGGTATACCGATGACAGGGCGCCTGGAAGCCATGATTGCTATCGCGTCCGGGCGCAAGAGCTGTATGGTTATACAGTCTGCCCCGACGCCTGACCTCGCTGAATGGCATCCATTAGAGCATAGGCGGCGGCTTCTCGTCCTTAATCACACCGCCTCGTGCACTCGGTCACGATTGAGCAGCGCAATTGTCAAGCCGTTGAATAAGCGTGTAATTTCTGGCAAGAGGATTTGGATGTCAGCCGCATCAGCCGCGCCGTTACCGCCCTACCCGAGCACGTATTACGCGGCCTTCACGCCGTTGGCACCCGGTAACGCTCCATTGCAGCAGACGCGCGTCGCCGACGTCTGCGTGGTGGGTGGGGGGATAGCCGGCTGCTCCGCGGCGCTGGCGCTGGCCGAGCGCGGCTACCGTGTCGTGCTGCTCGAGGCTCAGCGCCTCGGATGGGGCGCTTCGGGACGCGCGGGTGGCCAGGTGATTTTTGGCGTCTCGGCCGAGCAGGATGAGCTCGAGTCACTGGTCGGCCGCGCCGACGCGCACGCCATCTGGGAGCTCGCGCT
>JBEKWD010000087.1:0-8197 GCA_049513435.1 Steroidobacteraceae bacterium
TGAACATGCATATCGAGACCAAAAGGCTGCGCGAGCGCTTGAGGCTGCCGGAGCGCCGCAGCCATCGATCGCTGACCACGCCGCCCAAAGTATCGCCGAGTACGCCGGCAAAAAAAACCGCTGAAGCAAACAGCGCGGATCGCTGCAGGTCGAGGCTTCGCTCGTGCAGAAAATACTGCGGGATCCAGCTCAGGAATAGCCAGAGCGTCCAGCCGTAGCAGAAATAGACCATCGTGACCGGCGCCATCCTTTTGAACAGGCGGCGCCACGGAATATGCGACGGGCGCTCCTCGGGCGGTGGCAGTGCAGCGAGCTCCTCGGGGCTCACGCGCGGATCATCCTTGGGATACTCGGTGAATTTCAGCGCCCAGAGTGCGACCCACATAAAGCTGATCGCGGCACAACAATAGAACGAGGCACGCCAGCCGTAGCTCGCCATGATCAGGATGATCAGTCCGGGAGCTGCGGCGTTGCCCACGCGTGCCGCGGCGTGAGTCAGTCCCTGCGCACGACCGCGCTCGGCTTTTGGCACCCAGCGACACATCGCCGTGGTAGCGGCCGGAAAGGTCGCGCCTTCACCAAAGCCCAGTAACAGGCGCGCGAGCAGCAGCGAGATCAGTCCTGTCGCCAGGCCCGTGAGGATCGTGGCCCCGCCCCATACGATTCCGCACGCAATGAGTGTTCGGCGCGCTCCAAAGCGATCGCTGATCAAGCCGCCGATAACCTGGAATACGAGGTAAGGATAGGCAAAGGCCGAGAACACCAGGCCGATCTCAGCTCTGTTGAGGCTGAAGTCTTTGGCGAAACCTGACGCGGCCGTGCTGACATTGACCCGGTCCAGGTAGGTGATGCCGTACATCACGCAGAGCAACGCGACGACGGTGTAGCGTACGGGCAGCCGCTTCACGCATTCCCCTTTTGATCAGGCGCCACGCATCAGCGTGGCTCGCCATTGTGCCGGGCGCTGGCGTGCTAGGCGACTTTCTCGAGCTTCGAGGCCGGACGATGGGCGCTGAAGTAATCCATCGCGGCCTGTACGCCGCTACCCGCAAGAGTGATACCCGCGAGCCGCATGCCCATCTCGCAGCCGGCCAGCGCCGCCAGAAGCGTCAGGTCATTGCTGTCGCCCAAATGGCCGATGCGATACATGCGCCCTTTTACTTTTCCGAGGCCCATGCCCAGCGAGAGATCGAAGCGCTCATAGATCAGGCGTCGCAGCTCATCTGCATCCACCCCGGGCGGCGTGATGATGCCGGTCAATACCGGTGAATACGCGCGCGGATCGGCACATTGTATCGGCAGGCCCCAGGCCTGAACGGCCGCGCGCACGCCGGCTCCCCAGCGCTGATGCCGCGCGAACACGGCATCCAGTCCCTCGGCCTGCAACATGTCGATCGACTCGGACAGGCCATAGAGAAGATTCGTGTTGGGCGTGTAGGGAAAATAGCCGTTCTTGTTGGCCGGGAGCATTTCATCCCAGGCCCAGAACGAGCGCGGCAGCTTGGCCGTCTTCGCCGCTTCCAATGCGCGCGGTGAGATCGCATTGAAGCTCATGCCGGGCGGCAGCATCAGGCCTTTCTGCGAGCCCCCGACGCTGACATCTACGCCCCATTCATCGTGACGGTAATCCGCACTGGCCAGGCCCGAGATGGTATCGACCATGAGCAGTGCCGGATGCCGCGCGGCGTCGATCGCGCGGCGTACCGAGGCGATATCGGAGAGTGCGCCGGTGGAAGTCTCGTTGTGAACGACGCAGACCGCTTTGATCTGATGAGTCTTGTCTGCCTGCAGCCGTTGCTCGATGAGCTCGGCTTGCACGCCACGGCGCCAGCCTGCCGCATTCGGTAGAGCGACGTCCTCGCCGCGCCAGGTCACGAGCTCGACTGCCAGTCCGAGCCGCGTGGCCATCTTTGCCCACAGCGATGCAAAGTGCCCGGTCTCGTACATGAGGACCTGATCGCCAGGGCTCAGCGTATTGGCCAGAGCCGCCTCCCAGGCGCCCGTACCCGACGCTGGATAGATGATCACCGGATGGCGGGTTTTGAATATGGTCTGGATGCCGGCGAGCACCTTACGACCGAGGGCGCCGAATTCCGGGCCACGGTGATCAATCGTGGGCAGGCTCATCGCGCGCAGGATCCGATCCGGGACCGGGCTGGGTCCCGGGATCTGCAGGAAGTGCCGCCCGCTGGGGTGGAAATCGAGCTGGATCATGGCTGACACCGCAGACTTCTAAAGCTACCGTTAGTGTCTCAGAAATGAATGCGTAATTCAACAACGGCGCCATATAGGCTCTATATCATTGAAATATTGATCATATCGGCATAGACTTCTGCATACAAAATGCGCTTAGAGGCTTCCTATGGCTGATGTACTCGAGATCGAGCGGCGCACCCTGCACGACGAGGTCGTCTCAAGGCTGCGCGCGATGCTTGTGGATGGCCGCATCGCGCCGGGCGCGAAGCTCAATGAGCGCGAGCTGTGCGAGCGCCTGCGGGTATCGCGTACCCCGGTGCGCGAGGCCATCAAGTTGCTCGCGGCAGAAGGGCTGGTCGATCTCTTGCCCAATCGCGGCGCGGTCGCGGTCAAGCTCGATGAGACCGACGTCGTGCATATCTTTGAGGTGCTCGCGGATCTGGAAGGCATGTCCGGGGAGCTCGCGGCGCGGCGCATCAGCGATGCTGAGCTGGGCGAGATCAAGGCGCTGCACTACGACATGCTCGCGTGCTTTGCGCGCCGTGATCTGTCCGGCTATTACCGCATCAACGCGCTGATCCATGCGGCGATCAACAATGCCGCCAGAAACCCGCTGCTGACGAAAATTTACCGCGAATGCAATGCACGAGCTCAGTCGCTGCGCTTTCGCACCAATCAGAATGAAGCCAAGTGGGCGCTCGCAGTCAAAGAGCATGAGCAGATGATCGATGCGCTCGAAGCGCATGACGCCGCCAGACTGCGCGCGATCATGGTCGAGCATCTGCTGCGAAAGCGCGATACCGTATTGGAGCTCATGCGCGCCGGCGAGATAGAGAATCATCCGATGGCCGTACCCAGCTTCGCATGAGTGCGGATCTCGCAAAGCGGCTGCGCCGCGAGACTGAGGGTGAGGTGCTGTTCGATGAGGCCTCGCGCGGGCGTTATGCGACCGACGCCTCGATCTACCAGATCATGCCGATCGGGGTGTTTGTTCCGCGCACCGCGCGCGACGTCGCCATTGCGATCGATATTGCGCGTGATCTGAAAGTACCCGTGCTAGCGCGCGGCGCCGGCACCAGCCAGTGCGGACAGACGATCGGGCATGCGCTCGTCATGGACAATTCCAAATATCTGCGCGCGCTGCTCGACGTCGATGTCGCGAACCGCACCGCAACGGTGGAGTCGGGTCTCGTATTGGACGAGCTCAATGCGCAACTCAAGCAACATGGGCTCTGGTTTCCGGTAGACGTATCCACAAGTGCACAGGCCACGCTCGGCGGCATGGCGGGTAACAACTCCTGCGGCTCCAGATCCATCGCCTACGGCAACATGGTGCACAACGTACTGGGGGCGCAAGCCTGGCTGTCCGACGGCTCTTTGCTCGAGTTCGGCCCGGTACTAAAAATGACTGATCGTGCGGCCTCCCTTGCGGCATTCGTGCGCGCCTTGTCGGGGCGCTATCGCGATGAGATCGAGGCGCGCTGGCCCAAAGTCCTGCGCCGCGTTGGGGGCTATAACCTCGACATCTATGACAATCAGAGTGAACGGCCCTACACGCCGGATGGCAGCGTCAATCTCGCCCATCTCCTGATCGGCTCCGAAGGCACGCTCGCTTATACAAAGAACCTGACCCTGAAGCTCGCGCCCCTGCCCACCTCGAAAGTCCTCGGAGTCGTGAATTTTCCAAGCTTTCAGGCAGCGATGAGGGCGCCTGAGCATATCGTGCAGCTCGGCCCAAGCGCCGTGGAACTGGTCGATCGCATCATGATAGACCTGAGTCTGGCCAACCCCGCGTTTTGCGCAACGATCCAGAGCGCATTGGTAGGCAAACCGGCCGCGATCCTGCTCGTGGAATTCTCCGGCGATGATCGCGCCGCCCTGCTCTCGCGACTCAAAGATCTCGTGACCCTGATGGGGGATCTGGGCCTGCCGGGGAGTGTCGTGGAAATGACTGACGCGTCGGCACAGAAGGAATTATGGGAAGTGCGTAAGGCTGGCCTCAACATCATGATGAGCGCCAAAGGCGACGGCAAGCCCGTGAGCTTCATCGAGGACTGTGCCGTTCCCCTGCCCCATCTGGCCGAATTCACCGAAGCACTCACGCAGGTCTTTAGAAAATATCAGACGCACGGCACCTGGTACGCGCACGCCTCGGTCGGCACCTTGCACGTGCGGCCGATTCTGGACATGCGCCAGGACGGGCGCGAGGGCGGTGCGGCCAAAATGCGCGCGATCGCTGAGGAGGCCTCGGCGCTGGTCCGCAGGTACAAAGGTGCTTACAGCGGCGAGCATGGGGACGGGCTCTGCCGCGGCGAGTGGATCCGATGGCAGTTCGGACCGGCCATCGATGAGGCCTTCCGCGCGATCAAGCAGTACATGGATCCGCAGGGACTGTTCAATCCCGGCAAGATCATCGATCCGCCGAAGATGGACGATACCGCGCTGTTTCGCTTTCCTCCCGCGAACGCGCCGCACCCTTATCGCACTAGCGCGCTCAAGCCGGTGCTGGACTGGTCGGCCTGGAATGTGCAGAACAATCCGGTCACTGGCGCGACAACCGCGCCGGGCACGGGTGGGGATAACACGGGCGGTTTCGCGAAAGCCGTCGAGATGTGCAACAACAACGGTCACTGTCGCAAGTTCGATGCAGACACGATGTGCCCAAGCTTTCGTGTGACACGCGATGAGCAGCACGTGACGCGAGGACGCGCGAACAGCTTGCGTCTGGCTCTGTCCGGTCAGCTTGGTACCGATGCGCTCACCAGCCAGGCGATGTACGAGACCATGGACCTGTGCGTGAGCTGCAAGGGCTGCCGGCGCGAATGTCCCACGGGCGTTGACATGGCCAGGATGAAGGTTGAGTTCCTGTCTCACTACAAGGCGCGGCATGGCTATACGTTCAAGGATCGCCTGATCGGCTCATTGCCGCAGTACGCCTCGTTCGCAAGTGCCGTGCCTTGGCTTGCGAACCTGCGCGACAGCGTGCCGGGCGCGCCGTGGCTGAGCGAGAAATTACTGGGACTATCGGCGCGACGCTCGTTGCCTCGATGGCGATCCAATACGTTCTGGCGCTCGCACGATCCGACCTTGTTCTCTGGCGCCTCCGCAGTGCTTCAAGCGGCAGCAGCGCAGGCGCCCTGCGCGATGCTCTTCGTCGATACGTTCAACGGTACTTTTGAGTCCGAAAACTCCTTGGCAGCGGCGCGTGTATTGCGTGCGGCCGGCTATACGCTGCACACCTTGAACAAGGGCTCCAGCCATTATTGCTGCGGTCGTACTTATCTGAGCGTCGGCATGATCGAGCAGGCCAAAGCCAAAGCCCAGGCGCTGCTTAATTCGCTGCTGCCGTTTGCGCGTGCCGGAGTGCCGATCGTCGGCCTCGAGCCCTCGTGCCTGCTGACGCTGCGCGATGAGTTCCTGGTGCTGGGATTGGGTGAGGGTGCAAACATCCTCGCCAAAAACGCCTTCCTGTTCGAGGAGTTCATTGCCCGGGAACTCAAGGCCGGGCGTTTCAAGCTTCCACTTCGCACTCTGAACAAGCCATTGCTCGTGCACGGGCATTGCCATCAGAAGGCCTTTGGCGCCATTACTCCGATCATGGAAACCCTGCGCCTGATTCCAGGCGCGAAGCCCGAGCTGATCGGCAGCTCGTGCTGTGGCATGGCCGGCAGTTTCGGCTATGACGCCAACCACTACGAACTATCGATGCAGATGGCGGAATCGATCCTGCTTCCGGCAATACGCAAAGCACCCGACGCGACGCTCGTGGCCGATGGGGTGAGCTGCCGGCATCAGATACGCGATGGAACCGGCCGCGAGGCCCTGCACGCGGCGCGCCTACTTGAGACACTCATTCTCAATTAATCAGAGCGCTTAATCAGAGCGCCGAGCCTCATAGCGCGCCTTCGTCGCCGCATCGGGTGGGTAAAGACCCGGCAAGGCGACGCCGCGTCGCACTTCCTCGATGACCCAGCTCTCGAAGCGCTCCTGCTCCACGGCCAATGGTACGACTTCGCTCACGAGGGCCTGTGGGACCACGACCGCGCCGTCCTGATCGGCGACGATGAGATCACCGGGGAACACCGCGACACCACCGCAGCCGATCGGCTGCTGCCAGCCCACGAATGTGAGTCCCGCGACCGATGGCGGGGCGGCTACGCCGCGAGCAAATACGCGTAGTCCCGTAGCACGCAGGCCCTCGATGTCTCGCATCACCCCATCAGTGATGAGCGCGGCGACGCCGCGCTTGGCCATGCGCGCAGATAAAATATCGCCAAAGATTCCGGCATCCGTCACGCCACCGGCTGCATCGGCCACCGTCACACAGCCGGCCGGCATCGCCTCAATGGCCGCGCGCGTCGAGGTCGGTGAGGCCCAGGATGCGGGCGTGGCCATATCCTCGCGCGCCGGCACAAAGCGCAAAGTGAAGGCCTCGCCGATGATGCGCGCTCCCGGCGCCCCGAGCTCGAACGCACCGCGAATCCAGACATTGCGCAAGCCTTTCTTGAGCAGCACGGTAGTCAGCGTCGCGGTCGACACGGGTCGCAAGGCCGCAATGATTTCGGGCGAGTAGCTCATTTGTTCTCCGTCATACACTGGGGATCAGGCCGCCATCCACGCGCAGAATACTGCCGGTGATGTAGGAAGCGCCCTTGCTGGCGAGGAATGCTACACCCGCCGCAAATTCATCGGCCTCACCATAACGTCCAATCGGTATGCTTGCGGCGCCGTCGGCCTGGACTTCGGCTAGTGGCCGCTGTTCGCGCTTCGCGCGATCCGCATCCAGGTTACGTACGCGTTTGGTATCGATGCGTCCGGGCGCGATCACATTGACTGTAATGCCCTCGCGCGCGACCTCGCGCGACAGGGTCTTCGACCAGCCTACCAGTGCGGCCCGCAGCGTGTTCGAGATAGCCAGATTCGGGATCGGTGCGATCACACTCGATGAAGTCGACGTGATCACGCGACCCCAGTGTCGCGCCTTCATGTTCGGCAGCACGCGGTCCGTGATCGCGATGACCGAGGCGACCATGGTATGGAAGTGCTTGCTCCAGACCTCGCTCGACAAACCCTGCGCCAGACTTGGCGGCGGCCCGCCCGTATTGTTGAACAGGATATCGACTGGACCGAGCGCGTACTCAACCGCAGATACGTTGGCGTCGATGCTTGATAGTTCGCTCAATTCCCAGGGCAATACCAGTGACTTCGTGCTGGCGCCGATTTCAGCCGCGACGCGCTCGAGTTCGGCTTTATTGCGACCCGCGAGTGCCACGGCGGCACCCTCCGCGGCCAGTAACCGCGCGCACGCACCGCCCAAGCCGCCACTGGCACCAAATACGAGCGCTACCCGACCGGCAATTCCGAGATCCATACCCCGCTCCAGAATGAGTCTGCTATTAAGGCTAAATCATACGGTACATCTATAGTGCAAGTGCACCCGGTATAGAATTAGTACCCATGCGTCAGAATCCACCAGGCCATATTCGCCTGACCTCACACGCGCCCGGCGGCAAGCCTCACCGCTTTCCCATTCATTGGGGAGCCGACACGGCTCGAGCGCGTGGTCCGGTGATCGGCTCCGTTACGGCGCGAGCGCTGCGTAACGTGATCGGTGCGCACGGCGGGGCCTATTCGATCTATCGCGCGCTCGCGGTGTCCTCGGGTGCACTCAATCCTGCGGCGCGCGCCGATCTCAAAGATACCGGCCCGATCATCGAGATCGGCCCCTATGAGTCCTGGGTCGGCACGCGCATCGTCTCGCTTGATCCATGGGGCCATCGAGTTACGGAAGACTTCAAGGCCGAGATCGAGGATGGCGTTGATATTCGTCCGACGATTGCGATCACGCGTGCGCGCCTGACGCTGCCGGAAGTGCGCGAAGCGCTCGAGCTCGGCAGGCTCGAGGAGGATGGCTCGATCATTCGCGCGGGTGGTGAGGTCGACGTCATCAAGGCCGCGATCGACCCGGTCTGGTATCTGCCTGGAGTGGCCGCACGCTTCG
>JBEKWD010000088.1:0-13187 GCA_049513435.1 Steroidobacteraceae bacterium
CACGCTAATCGTGGGCAATCTTCTCAACTTCGGCTTCCAAGGTGTGAACGTCCAAGACAACGTGATTGAGACGACTCACCGCAACGGCGATTTCACGCGATTGGACCTCGAGGCCACGATCCAGCATCGCCTGGATGAAACCTTCTCCTTCATGGCCGGGCTACGCGCGGAGCGGACGACTGCTCAGTTGACCCAAGTGACTACGGACACTCACAGTTCCAACTTCGAAAACCTCGTCGCTAGCTACTACGGCTTGCCGCCGGTTTATACGGCAGCTCAAGCACCGGAGGTATCGAACGTTAACGAAACAAGCTGGATCTACAGTGCCAGGGCCGGAGCTGCGGCCTTTGCGCCGGTAGGTGACAGGCACCTGTTCTATGTCAATGCACTGCTACAGGTCAGCTATGACCCTAATGCTGAATTGGACACCAACTTCCTTTTAACCCCCGCCTCACAGGAGAAGGTCACCTACGTGGGACCCGACTTCAGTGTCGGCTATCTTTACCGGATAGGCGATCGCTTCGCTGTGGATCTTCGCTACCGGGCGACAATTTACTTCCCGGTCAGCGGGCCATCGGATTTCAAGGATTCTCGCGTTGCCCACGGCCCTAGCTTGGGCTTCACGACTTGGTTCGGGTCACATTAGAAGCTATGAGAATACCTACGGCCGGCCCCCGTCGACGAACCTCTCAGACGCCACTTTGTGCACATCAGATGAACCTCTCGGGCCGGTATGGTGCGAACCAGTCCACACGTGAACCCTGCAGCACTTCTTCGGCGGTGAGTCGACCGAGGATAGGGGCCAAGGTGACGCCGCTGTGCGTCACGGCAACGTGAATATCCGGAGCCGTCGGCAGAGCGCCTATCACGGGAAATTCATCGATGGGCATGGGCCTGAAGCCCAAGGTCAGTCGATCGAGCGGCACAGCCTGCGCCGCCGGCAAGAACCGCGCGATTCGGTTCAGTATTCTGTTGCCGTGGTAGGTGCGAAGCTCGGCGGATGGGAACTGCATTGCATGTGCAAGGATGTCCCGATGCTCGGGTGTGTCAGGCGGAGCGCGCGCATCGGTGCCAACGATCGAGCCGTCGGCCATCTGCTTGAACTCCACGTTGCCGGGCGCATCGTGCGCCAACCGGGTGAGCGCGGGCAGGCGGGTGCTGTGCGCGAGGATTCCCGGTGCATGCTTCAAGGCGAGTGGGAAGCGAGCCATCGCGAGGATGCGCGGCGTATCGACGCCCGCGGCGACGACCAAACGATCGAGGGAAAATCGACCCTGAGTGGTAGTGACGCCCCTCAAGCGGCCTGCGCTGAGGTCAAGCGCGGTCAGCTCGCACGGGTAGAGAATCCTGGCCCCCGCTCGGGCGGCATCGTCCAGGAATCGCCGGGTGACCTGCACCGGATCAAGGTGGCCATCAATCGATGAGTAAATAGCTTCCGTGATGGGCCCCGTTGTTACCGCCGGATCGAGCGTCATGATCTCTTCTGCAGTGATGTGACGCGCCGGATAGGCAGTGCCGGCGAGCTGCCGAGCGCTCACCTGCACGAGATCAGCCTCGGCCCTATCGCTCGCCCACTTCAGGTAGCCGCCCCACACGATGTTGAGAGACAGTCTCCTGTCCAGTTCGTGATACGCCTTCAGGCTCTCGAGGCGCAGTGCCCGGTAGTGCGCATCTTCCGCGAACGCATTCACCCAGGCAAAGGAGTTTTGTGTCGCACCCTGCGCCGGTCCGACCTTTTCAAATAGGAGAACATGCGCACCCGAGCGCGCCAGATGCATAGCGATGGACGCACCGACGATGCCGCCTCCGGCAATACCCACTCTCAAGGGCGGCGCACCGCTCCGCGCCGCTGGCAGCCAAGCAGCCGAGCCGGTGGCCAGGAGATTCGTAAGTACTTCACGCCGACGCGACTTCAATTTTTACCCCTGAGGCTCGCGGCGGCGAAATTGTACTCCGCACGATCGGCTGCAGCGCTGGAACGGGTAAACGGGTTCGGGCGTGAGGGATCACAGGCCATCCCAAAAGCGGACAGCTTTAGCTGCGCTGACTGACTGCGACACCCCCGAGGATGCAGATCGCAGCTACGGCCATGCGAATGGTGAGCTGCTCGCCGAGCACGATCCAGGCCCACACGACGCCGAACAGCGGTATGAGATAGGTCACGGTCGAGGCGCGCGGACCACCGATCCGATTGATCAGACGGTAGTAGAACACGAACGCCGCGCCCGTGCAGATGACGCCGAGCGCCAAAGCGCTGACCCACGAGTGCAGCGGTATGGGATGCCTTGGCCAGCTCAGCAGGGCGAAGGGTGCAACGAACACGCTGGCGCTCAGTAACGTGGCCGCGGCCACAGCACTGGCTGGCACGCCGGCCAGATAGTGGCGGATCAGATTCACAGCGACGCCATAGAACAACGCGGCCAGCGTACCAGCCAATGCCGCCGGCCATACGCCGTCGCCGCCGGTCTTGTCAGCTGCCAGCACGATTACACCCAGGAACCCGGTGAGCAACCCGATCATACGCTGACGGCCGATTGGCTCGCGATAAAGCACAAACGCCATCAGAGCGGTGAACAGCACCGTCATGGCATTTGTGATCGCGCCGATACCGGCTGGCGCGCGCTCGGCGCCCCAGGCAAACAATACGAACGGGATGGCCGAGTTGATGATACCGATACCGGCCAGTCGCCAGATCACGCGCGGAGCGAAGCTGCTGCGCGAACGCCAGAGAAACGGTAGCAGCACGAGCGCCCCGAGCGAGAGGCGTACTTCCACTAGCGCAAACGGGCCGAAATCTCCGGAGGCGATGCGCATAAATAGAAACGAAGCTCCCCAGATCGCTCCGAGCAATGTCAGCTCGATTGGCGTGACCCATCCCGATCCGATCTTTGACTGCTCTGCAGTGCCGCTCATAAGGTTTGCGCTGTCGCAACATGCTGGTCAGTGTAGGTGTCCCTATCCATTATTTCCTTGCCTTCCGTCATCGGCAGGATTAGCCGTATCGAGTGATGGCAGAATCCCACGAATGGCCGTGTAATACACTCCAGTTCTTGCTGGTGACTCCTTATTGATGAACTGCGCAGGTCGGGCTCGAACTAACGGGCAGAGAGCCGCCATTGCTGGCCGCTTACCATTCGCAGAGCTGAGCTCAGAGCGGGTCGAACAAGCGGTCGTACGCAACATCCAGTAAGCTGGCTTACGACGGATGAAGCATGAAGCTTCAATGGCTTCCGCTTATTACCGAGCGTTGGAAGCAGGCTTTGGAGCAATCATGTTTGCAAAAAAAAAAAGACGGACGCTGTTGCAGATACTTCAGGCGGCAGCAGCTCTTCTTGCAGTCGTATTGACCTGTTCGACGCCTGCAGCAGCAGCGGGGGACGTGAAGTCTTTACATAAAGCGCGCACGCTGAAAATCACCGTGCTGGTTACTAACGTCGCCGGTGATCCCCATCTGGGAGACGGCGAATGGGGCTATTCGGCGTTGGTCGAGGTGGACGGGCACGAGATTCTCTATGACACGGGCGCTTCGTCCGACATGGTCCTGAAGAATGCCAAGGCCCAGCATGTAGACTTATCGGATGTTGAAGATGTGGTGTTGTCGCACAATCATTGGGACCACGTTGGCGGCCTAATGACCCTTCGCCGCCAGTTTGCCAAAACCAACCCTCGCGCCATGAGCCGTGTGCATGTGGGGGCCGCGATCTTCGAGCCGCGTTTGAACGAGGCAGGCGAAGATCAAAACGGGCTGCGGCTAATTAAGGCGGAATACCTCGCCACCGGCGGCGTATTCATCGTCCATGACAAACCCACCGAACTCTATCCAGGAGTCTGGTTGACTGGTCCGGTGCCCCGGCCGAACGAAGAGAAGAACTGGTCTCCAGGCCTGTCGCTGATGACAGCGCAGGGACGCGTAGAAGATAACGTCCCCGAGGATTCCGCGTTGGTGTTCGAGACGAATGAGCAACCGTCTTAAGAGTCAACAACCGCCTTAAGAGTCAACACTGATGCAAGGCGGGATTGAAGGGGACATGGTCACGGGCGATTGCATTGAGGATCGTAAGGAGCTTTCGCATGCAAAGATGAGCATAGAAGCGACGGATAGCCGGATTGTGTCTGGAGGCCACGAGTGCGGCCATGTACAGAGCGCGTCGCACCGTAGCCCGTCCACCCCAGGTGCATTGACGACCGCGAAACTGTCCGGAGTCACGATTCAAAGGCACCACGCCCACCAGAGCACCGATCTCACGACGCGTCATGTGACCGAGCTCGGGCAGTTCGGCGATGAGGGTGGCCAGGGTGTTGGGCCCGATGCCTTTCACGCCTCGGAGCAGCTCATTGAGAGCGGCATGGTCCTGCTCGATCAAGCGCGCCAGCTCGGCTTCGGCTTTGTCCAGACGGTTCTTGAGGAAGTGAATGGAGGCTTCGATATCCGCTCGGGTACTGCGATGGCACATGCTCAGACGCTGCCGCTCAGCGATGAGCATGCTGCACAACTGACGCCGGCGCAGCAACTGTGCTTGCAGGGCTTTGAGCGCCTCATCGGCCAGGGGCTTGATAAGCCGCTGCAAATCATCGCGTTGGAGCAGGGCCTGAGCGAATCGAGCCAGCACTCGAGCGTCGATCGAGTCGGTCTTGGCCAGAATGCCCATGGCCTTGGCGAAGTCACGGGCTTGTCGAGGATTGACCACCGCCACAGGCAGTCCGGCTGCCTGCAGCGTCCCGGCGATCGCAGCCTCATAGCCACCCGTGGCTTCCAGCACGATCAAGCTGATCGGCGTGCGCTGAAGGCATGCGAGCAAAGCATCGTGGCCTTCGACATCGTTGGCAAAGCTCTGCGTGGATCCATCCGTGCCAAGGCTGACTTCAAGGCTCGCTTTAGCCACATCGATGCCAATCGGCACACTATTGGTGGAGTTCTTCACGGCCCCTCCTTGCAAATGCGGACTTCAAGGTCCCAACAACCGTTCGGGCTCGAGAAGAACGGGAACAGTGACCCTGCGCCTCTGCTCATTTACGGGCTTGGCGGCCCTAGGGGAAAACAGGCTACAGGATCACTCCACCCGATCGCAGCCATGGCACCGAACTTCCCAATCTTGAATTAGCTACGACTGAAACTGAAGATACAAGGGCTGACTGGCTGTGGCCACGCCGGCATTGTCAACATTGTGGAGTACGCGCGAACCATTGCCGGCAACAAGCCCCTATTGGCGGTGATCGGCGGCCTGCATCTATTCAATGCGTCGGATCAGACGCTCGCCTGGACGGGAGCGAAACTGAAGTCTTATCGAATCGAGAATCTTCTCGCCGGTCACTGCACCGGCATCGAAGCCACTTATCGCCTGCGAGAGTCAACCAGTCTGAGCCGCAAGACGGCCGTCGTAAGTGCAGCAGGATCCTCGTTTACGCTTGGCGTCGGCATTGACCCGGGCATGCTTGCACACTGACGCGATTCTGACATGCCGAACGCAGCCGTTCACCACATGCCGCCCAGGGTCGCGACCCGACTTCGGACGCCGGTCCTATCTGCATCCGAGGCGACGGTTCCGATGCGAGGGTAACGGAGCATGGCACTCAAACAATTGAGCGCCCAGCAGATCAGCACTTGGACGCGGGCCAAGAAAGATGACTGGTGGTTCAAGAATGTGTACCGCGGCAATGTGCCGCAACTGACAATCCGGTCCGGCCTGACCGGATTTTTCCTTGGAGGCGTGCTGGCGGCCACGGCGCTGTATATCGGTGGAAAGACCGGCGTTATCATTGGCGTGGGCCTGACATCCGTCATCCTCTCGTTTGCGATCTTTCGCGGCCTCCACGGCGCCGGGCTGGCCCGGGACTTCACAATCCTCGAGAACAACTGCACGCAGTCTATAGCGACCGCGGCTGGATACATGACTTCGCCGCTGGTCGCGAGCCTTTCGGCCTACATGCTCGTGACCGGGCGCATCATCCCATGGTGGCAGATGTTGATATGGATGGTGACGATTGCGATCCTCGGCGTGCTGGTGGCGTTTCCGCTAAAGCGCCGCTTCATCAATCAGGACCAACTGCCGTTTCCCGAGGGTCGCGCGTGCGGCGTGGTCCTTGATGCGCTGTACACCGGCGGCGCCGCGGCCGGCATGTTCAGAGCGCGGTTGCTCGGCCTCACGGCGCTCGGTGCTGGCCTCTATCAGCTCTTGGTCAGCGACGGCTGGATGAAGCTGCTCCAGTTCAGGCTGCTGCGAATGGACCGGTGGGCCGCACTCAAGGAACCCTGGACGTTCCATGACCGGCTCGACACCTACTATTACACCGCGGCGGCGAAGTTCAATCTATGGATACCGAGGATCTTGGGTACCGATGTGCGTCAGCTCGGCCTGCGTCTGACACTCGATGCCGCGATGCTGGGCGTTGGCGGCCTGATGGGTATCCGGGTGGCGACGAGCTGCCTGCTCGGGGGGTTCATCAACTACGCAATTCTTGCTCCGATCATGATCGAACACGGCGATATCGTGCAGCGCACCTTGCCAGGTGGCGTCGTTGTCCCGATCTCCCGCGCCGAGATCCTCAACCAGTGGGGGCTGTGGTGGGGCGTGACGATGATGGTGATCGGCTCGCTGGTTAGTCTGCTGGGACGGCCCGAGATCTTCACGACAGCGTTCAAGTCGCTGCGCGGAAACACCCAGACCGACCGCGCGGCCACTGGCGTCAACGCCGATGCGCTGCGGGCCATCGAATTGCCGCTAGGCGTGTCGTTTGTCGGTGTGCCCATATTCTGCGTGCTAGGCGCGAGCGTCACGCACTGGTTTTTCGCTGTCCCATGGCTGCTGGCCTACATATCGCTGCCGCTGATCCTGGTGCTGACAGTGATCTGTACAAATTCGATGGCGCTCACATCCTGGACGCCTACGGGTGCGCTATCGAAGATCACACAGTTCACAATGGGAGCGATCGACCGCAGCAATCCGGCCAGCAACCTGATCCCCGCCGGGATGACCGGGGAGATCGCCGCCAACGCCGCCAACCTCCTGTCGGATATAAAGCCAGGTTACATGCTTGGCGCCAAGCCGCGACAGCAAGCGATTGGCCACGTGATCGGGATCTTTTCCGGGGCGCTGGTGTGCGTTCCGCTGTTCTTCCTGCTATTCCTGCCGCCCGGCCACGATGGCGTACGCTCGACCGCCACCATCGTCTCCGAACAGTTTGCGATGCCCGCCGCGATGCAGTGGAAGGGGGTCGCGGAACTGATCGCTAGGGGCATTAGCAGTTTGCCGCGCTCGGCTATCGTCTCGATGATCGTCGCCGCGGCTTGCGCCGCAGCGATCGAGATCACCAACATTGCTGCGCGCGGGCGTATGCCGCTATCGGCCGTGGCTATCGGCCTCGGTGTTGTGCTGCCGCCGGAATACACGCTGCCGATGTGGGCCGGTGCTCTGCTGTTCTGGTTGATGGGCCGCCGATACTCGAGCCCGGGCACTCGCGGTTACGCTTACTGGAAGGAGGGCTGCGAGCCGATCTGCGCCGGCTTGATTTCCGGTTCAGCGCTGGTCGGGATCGGCAATGCCATCGTCAACGTCGTGTTCTTCTGAGGCAGAAGGACGCGACGCGGTCAGAACAGTTCGATCGAGCCGCGGCAACTCGTTTTCTTGGCGGATTCCGCAGTGCTACGCGCCGCCGGTTGACGATCTATCGGATTGCTTCCACTAGTGGCGGATATCGGCCAATCCCGGTCAATGATAGTTCCGAAATGGTTGCGTCGAAGCAGACATTCGCTTGTCGCGGATGACTCGATATGACGGCTTTGACGGCGCGCCCGCGGCCGAGTTGCCGCGCTGCGGAACGACTACACGAATGCTGAACATGCCTTCGCCGAGGCGGTCCGTCAGGCACCCTCGATACCACGCGCTTACAAGGACTGGGGTGACCTACTGGTCTTGCAGGGTGATGCGACCGGTGCCATTGCCAAATACATGGGAGCGAATAAGCGGGGACCGCAGTGGGCGGATCCGCTGAAGGCTTGGGCCGATGTACTCGTGAAGCAAGGCAAGACCAAAGAGGCGCTCGCGAAGTACGACGAAGCCCTGAAGTACGCGCCGAACTGGAAGCAGCTCCAAGATGCTCGCGAGACGTTGGCCAAGCAGAAAACCTAGACGGACCTCCACATAGCTGCCGTTGGTGACGTGGCCGGAGCGCGACCTTTGCTGAGCGAGCGTCACTGATCTGCGTAGAGCTTGACCAGCCGATACAAAAACGTTCGACTCTCATAAACCGACTGCACGCGGACGCGCTCGTTGAGCCCATGAATGTGCCCACCATCGGGGTCAGTAAAGAGGCCGGTGACCCCATACGTTGGTATGCCCGCAGGATTCAGAAACTGGGCATCCGACGCACCGGGTTCAAGGGCCGGAACCACCGGCACTCCCGGCCACATTTCGTGTGCCACTGTCTCGATGGGTTTCAATATACATGGCGTCAATGGCGCGGGCGCGGCAATCGGTCCCCTGATCTCAGGAATCGTTACCGATACCTTTGGATCATCGATGATCGTCACCAGTTGCGCCTGCACGGCATCGCGCGTGTCACCTGGAAAGATGCGGCAATTGATATTAGCGGTGGCCCGTTGCGGTAACGCGTTTGTAGCGTGACCAGCGGCCAGCATCGTCGCGACACACGTCGTGCGCAGCATGGCGTGCCAGTTTTGATCCTTGTCGAGTATAGCGACCGAGGCGGCATCCTGCGGATTCTTCACAACGGCGGCCATGGCCACGCCAGCCTCGCCGCCGACAATCTTAGACATGCCGGTGAAATAGGCGCGGTTCGCGTCGTCCAGTTCGACCTGAAATTCAAAGTGACTCACCCGATCGACCGCGCGCACCAGGTGGTAGATCGCGTTGTCCGGCACCGGACGGGAGCTGTGGCCACCGGGATTGATCGCCTCCAGTAAAAAATTCTGGGATGTCTTTTCAGCAGCAAGAATTTCAAGGGCGATTCGATGACCTTGCGCATCCAGATCACCGTCAACGCCCTCAGTCAGAGCTAATTCCGCATCGATAGCGTCCCGCGCGTTCTTAGCCAGCCAGCCAGCACCGTTCAGTGCACTGTTGGTCTCTTCGCCACATGTCAGCGCCATCTTTATTGTCCGCTTGGGACGATAGCCCTCTTCACGGTAGCGGATCAGATTATCGACCCAGATTGCCGCCTGGGCCTTCATGTCGCTCGTTCCGCGGCCGTAGAAGTAGCCATCCTCCTCTATCAAGGTAAACGGGTCACGTGTCCAGTCCTCGCGCTTGGCCTCGACCACGTCTATATGGGCAAGCATCAGAATCGCCTTGGCCTTGGAGTCGGATCCGTGAAGCACCGCTAGGAGGCCGCCCTCCTTCGGATGTCCTTCGGGGACGAACACCCGCAGATCCACATCAGGATAGCCGGCGGTCTTCAGCCGAGCCGCCATGCGTTGCGCTGCCAGAGTGCAGTCTCCAGCCGAAAGAGTGGTGTTTGTCTCTACGAGTTCCTTATATATGTCTCGAAACCGTTGCAGTCCTTCAGAGTCTGTGGCGGCTTGCGCCGGTACCCATTCGCAAAGATTCGCGATCAAGAATGCTGCCGAAAGAAACGTGCTGATGCGTCCCATATCCTTCCCTTCGTGGTCACCCAGATCTGACGCTGCCAGTCATACTGCGAACAGTTCAGTGTAGCCGAATCATTCGCCACGGAACGCCCGGAAGGCAATCGACAGTCGCTGATCGGCCATGACCTGACGGTGAGATCCGTGAAGAGGCCACCATGAAGCAGACATCCAAAGCGCAACGTAGAATCGGCTGGTGTTGGTGCGCGGCGAGTTTCTGGTCTTGGCAGCCGACGAGGAATTTGCGATGAGGCGTTGGATTGCGAGTGTGGTGTTGGCGTGTTTGTGCACAATTGGCTGCGCTGCGGGGGTGGCCCAGACCACGGACGAGGCCGCAGTGAAGGCACGCCTTGATCAGGTCGCGAGCTCCTACACGGCGGGCAACGCCTTTATGGGTGCAGTCCTGGTGGTGGATGGGGACCACGTGCTGCTGGACAAGGGCTACGGCATGGCGGATCTGGAATGGGGAAACCCCAATGACGCTGATGTGAAGTTCCGGCTCGGGTCGCTTACCAAGCAGTTCACCGCGACTCTAGTGCTGCTGCTGCAGCAGGAAGGCAAGCTGAAGGTCGACGACCCTGTGAGCAAATATCTGACGGATACGCCGAAGACATGGGAGAAGATCACTCTGGCCAACTTGCTCGGCCACACTTCGGGCATTCCTAATTTTACCGAGTTGAAGGAGTTCGACGTATGGCGGATGAGTCCACACACTGCGGAGGAAGAACTAGCATTCTTTCGCGACAAGCCGCTGGACTTCGAGCCGGGTAGCAAATACCAGTACAGCAACTCGAATTATGAGGTTTTGGGCGCGGTTATTGAGAAGGTAAGCGGGCACAAATACGCCGACTTGTTGCGCGAACAAATCTTTGATCCGCTCGGGATGAAGGATACGGGACTTGACACGGACAAACTGATTCTGCCGAAGCGCGCGCAAGGGTATGCGCCCAGCAAGGACGGGCTGGTGCTGGCGCGGTCGGAATCGATGACGGTGCCGTGGGCTGCGGGCTCAATGTACTCAACGACGGGCGACCTGCTCAAGTGGGAGCACGGGCTGTTTGGCGGCAAGGTCCTGTCTGCAGCATCACTGAATGCGATGACGACCCCGGGCAAGGGAGACTATGGCCTGGGCGTGACGATAGCTAAGAGGGGCACGCTCAAAGTGGTGGAGCACGGCGGTGAAATCGAAGGGTTTGACACGAACCTCATGTATGTGCCGGAGAGGCGTATCGCAGTGGCGGTGCTGGCCAATGTGAACGGCTTCGCGCCGGGTACGATGGGCGACCAATTGCTGGATGTGGTGCTGGGCAATCCGGTGACGCTTGCGAACGAGTGGAAAGCAGTGCCGATCACGAAAGATGAGCTGGCAAAATTTGTCGGGGTTTTCGATCTGACTCCGACGTTCTCAGTAACGTTTGAACTCTCAGGAGATAGTCTGACGGAACAGGGAACCGGGCGGCCAGCACTTCCCATGATGTATGTCGGGGTCAAGGACGGCCATCCGCGCTTTTTTTTTCGCGCAGATATATGCCGAGTTCGAGTTTGTGCCGGATGCGGGCGGCATGTATACGTCAATGGTGCTGCACCAGCACGGGCGTGATGCCCTAGCGAAGCGAGATTAAGAACGGCGACCAGTAGCACAGGTAGCGCGCCTAGCGGGAAATTCAGCTAACAACCTGTGCAAATTGCTCACGGCTCATTTGCCATCGGTTGACCTCTTGCTCAAAATTGATAATACCGGGAACAGTCACGTACTTTTTCACGAAAGTGAAACCGACCTTGGCGAGCACGGCGTTGGGTGCAGGATTCAGTGCGTATGGCTCACAGTACAGATCCTGGAGTTCCAGCCGATCGAAGAATAGCTTCAACGATTGCCGCACCAGAGATACCCCAAGACCTTGATAGCGCCGCTCACGGCGCCAAAGGTGCAGATGCATGTAGGCTTCTTTTCCAAAGACAAGTTTGTTCACGTTGCAATGGCCGATGGCTTGACCATGTTGCTGCCAGATCGTGCAATACGATTGGCGAAGCTTCAGCGGTAGCTTGAGCTGGTCGGTGAGCATCTTGAAGAAATCGTCCCAAGACGGGAGTTTGCTCAGGTCCACACCTAATCCGGTCAGATAGGCAGGGTCGGCTTGAGACCAATAGTCGGCGATCAAGGTGACATCGCCTTGTACCAACTCTCGCACCGAAAAGCTCAGGTCGTCCATGGGGCTTTACACTTGAGTAGCCGTTTTCTAGGTGTGACTCCAACCTTTATGCCCCATTTCGCAACATGACGGAAGTGCTTGTCTGGGCGGCGAATTGCACCCATTCAATAGTAAGCCAGATCCTTGTTATGCTGATCGATTGTATTTGTTGAATTTCTGTTGGACGGCGGAGGTTGCAAATGAGACCTGATGAACGAGCAATCCGCGAGGTGCACTCTACCTGGACCCACCGGCAGACTCGAATCAATTGCATCAGCGAGCTGGAAGATGTCGCAGCCGTCGGAGAAGTCGCCTATACGCTGAGCCGGGATTCGTTATCGGTGATCCCGCGCGCCACGGGAGAAGCGACCCACCTCGCCGGTCATCGTATCGCGGTATACCGCAAACAAGCCGGCGGCCGCTGGCTTCTGGCCCGCGATGCCCACACGTTGTCCCCGGCCGCTCAACTCGAGCGATAGGCAGCGAGGACGTCAGTGGATACATCCCGTTGGAAGCAATTGGTTTATGGGCATAGCTGCCCCCTCGACGCGCCACGTGCGCCATCAAATGAGCAGTGGGAGTATGTCGCCGCATTGAAAGTTTCGACGCTATACCTCGCAAAGAATCAGACGTATCGGGGGCACTGCCTTCTTATTCTAGATTTACGACACGCCACGCGCCCCGATCAATTGTCCCCTGCGGAATGGGCCAGTTATTGTGCCGACCTGCAAAAGGCGGAGACGGCGATCGTTCGCGCTGTGCAACCGAATCACATCAACATTGCTTCCCTGGGTAATGTGATGCCTCATCTGCATTGGCACATCATTCCCCGTTATCAGACCGACCCGCGCTGGGGCGGCCCCATATGGCCCGAAGAAACAGAGCACACGCTAACCGTGGCCGATGAGGAAGCGCTAAAGGTCATCTTGAGGGAGATGCTCGCCTCCTGATCTTCGTTGGATGGACCGTGATGGATAAGCTGTTAGAGGGTGGGGCGCATTGAGGGCCCAGCGAACGGCAAACTCGCGTAAAATAGCGCTTCCCGATCTACAGGAGATCACCCCCATGGACGCGATTCGACTTCTGGGCGCCACTGCGGTGGTTGTGCTGTGTGGGCTGCCGCGAGCCGTGCTGGGACTGCCGGTGCCCGATACGCTGCCAATTCCGCACGGCGGTAATCTGATGATCCAGCCGATGCATCACGCTTCGCTGATGCTCAGCTGGAACGGGAAACGCGTGCTGGTGGACCCCGCGCCGTTGGGATCGGACATCAACGCCGCCATTGGCGAGTTCAAAGTCCTGCCAACCCCGGACGTCGTCCTAATCACGCACATCCATGGGGATCATTTCAACGTGCCGGTGCTGCAAGCGGTCACCGGGCCGAACACCAGGATCAT
>JBEKWD010000089.1:0-9281 GCA_049513435.1 Steroidobacteraceae bacterium
CCCGTAGGAGTCTGGGCCGTGTCTCAGTCCCAGTGTGGCTGGTCGTCCTCTCAGACCAGCTACGGATTGTCGCCTTGGTAGGCCGTTACCCTACCAACTAGCTAATCCGACTTCGGCTCATCTAATAGCGCGAGGTCTTACGATCCCCCGCTTTCTTCCGTAGAACGTATGCGGCATTAGCTAACCTTTCGGTTAGTTATTCCCCACTACTAGGTAGATTCCGAAGCGTTACTCACCCGTTCGCCGCTCGCCGCCAGTATTGCTACCGCGCTGCCGCTCGACTTGCATGTGTTAGGCACGCCGCCAGCGTTCAATCTGAGCCAGGATCAAACTCTTCACTTAAAGTTTTTGAGCTCAAGTGATGAGTGAATCAAAAGCTCATTGCTGGACTTTTGGTCACTCGGTCAATGACATCCAAAGGACGTATCGACGCGAGTCCCCACACAAATTACCTGCCAAATTTTTAAAGAGCACCTGCGGCGCAAAGGCCGTAGGAAAGGGCCGGGAAGTATAGCCCTGCGGCTTTACCCGTCAACATAACGCTACAGCGATTGAGTGCGCTGCCGCGAGAAGCGCGGGGCGACTCGGCTCGAGGGCGCGCATTATAGAGGCCACGCTGCCCCTGTCAACGCATGCGAGGCAATTAGTTGCGCTTTTGCTACGGGATTTCTAGATTGCTGTATTTATTGAGCTTTTCCTATCCGCAGGCGCGCGAAGCGGCGCGGCCCGACCTGCAGGGTGTGCACGCTGCCGACGGGTAATCGCGCTGCCACATCCGCGACCCTCTCACCGTCGATCCGCACCGCCCCTTCGGCAATCTTGCGCCGCGCCTCGGTGCCGCTGGCGACCAACCCGGCCCCGTGGGCAAGCGCGGCGGTCAGCGAGACGTCATTGGCACCCGCCTCGGCCAAAAACAGCTTCTCCGGCAGGTCGGTCGGCAGCTCCTTGTTGGAGCGCGCCGTAAAGTCGGCCTGTGCCCGCTCCGCCGCCTCCGGGTTATGAAAGCGCGTGACGATCTCGCGCGCCAACTCGAACTTGACGTCGCGGGGGTTGCGGCCGGCCTCGACCTCGCCGCGCAAGCGCGCGATCTCGCTCAGCGCTCGAAAGCTCAGCAGCTCGTAATAGCGCCACATGAGCGGATCGGAGATTGACATGAGCTTGCCGAACATCTGCTCGGCCGGCTCGTTGATGGCGATGAAGTTGCCCAAGGACTTGGACATCTTGTTGACCCCATCGAGTCCCTCGAGCAGCGGCATAGTCAGCACCACCTGCGGCTCCTGGCCGTAGTGCTCCTGCAGCTGGCGGCCCACGAGCAGGTTGAATTTCTGGTCCGAGCCGCCGAGCTCCACGTCGGCATTGAGGGCCACCGAGTCGTAGCCCTGCACGAGCGGATAGAGCAGCTCGTGCAGCGCGATCGGCGCATGAGTGCGAAAACGCGTGGCGAAATCGTCGCGCTCGAGCATGCGTGCGAGCGTATGTCGGGCTGCTATCTCAATCAGGCCCGCAGCGCCCATGTTGCCGAACCAGCGCGAATTGAAATCCACGCGCGTGCGCTGCGGATCAAGGATGCGAAAGATCTGCTGTTCATAGGTGCGCGCATTGCTCTGCACTTCTTCGGGCGTGAGTCGCGGCCGGGTCGCGTTGCGACCGCTCGGATCGCCAATCAGGCCGGTGAAATCGCCTATGAGGAAAATGACCTCATGTCCGAACTGCTGGAATGTGCGCATTTTGTTGATGAGCACGGTGTGGCCGAGGTGCAGATCCGGCGCGGTCGGATCGAAGCCGGCTTTGATGCGCAAGGCCGCACCGCGCTGCAATTTGCGTTCGAGCTCCGCGGGCAGCAGCAACTCATGCGCGCCGCGCGCGATCTCGGCCATCTGTTCCTGCAGACTATCGTCCATGGTGCGCTGTAACTGTAGCAGGATCGGGCGCTGGCGCCGTTGACCCCGTTGTCGGCATCACGGTAGGGTCCGTCTCATCATGACGCTCTACCTGGGGATGATGTCCGGCACCAGCATGGACGGCATCGACGCCGCGCTGCTGGAGATTGGCTCGAGCCGAATGAATGTTCAGGCAGCCCACAATCATGCGTGGCCCGCGCAATTGCAGCAGCGGCTGCGCCGCGCGGCTGAGCACAGCGAGCACACGGGCTTGCGCGAGCTCGGGGAGCTCGACACGGCCGTCGGGCTGCAATTCGCGCAGGCCGCCGTGGGACTGTTGCGCTCCGCGGGCATATCGGCGAGCCAGGTGCGCGCGATCGGCAGCCACGGCCAGACGCTCCTGCATCAGCCCGCGGGTGAGGCGCGTTTTACACTGCAGATCGGGGATCCCAACATCATCGCCGAGCGCCTCGGCATCGACGTGGTAGCCGATTTTCGCCGCCGCGATCTCGCCGCCGGCGGCGAGGGCGCGCCATTGATGCCCGCCTTTCATGCCGCCGTGTTCGCCGCTCCCGGGCAGTTGCGGGCTGTGGTCAATATCGGCGGCATTGCGAATGTGACAGTACTGATGGCCGATGGCGGCGTCATCGGTTTCGATACCGGTCCGGGCAATTGCCTGCTCGATGCCTGGTCTCGTCGCCATCTGCGCGAAGCCTATGATGCCGGGGGGGCCTGGGCCGCAAGCGGTGCGGTCGATCAAGCGCTGCTCGCGCAGTTACTGGCGTTGCCCTACTTCGCTCGCAGCGCACCCAAAAGCACGGGCCGCGATACCTTCAGCGACCAGTGGCTCGAGGGCGTGCTTGCGGGCCGTTCGATCAGGCCGGTCGACGTGCAAAGCACGCTCTCGGAGCTGACCGCGCGCAGCATTGCCGACGCGCTGCTTGCAGCGGCTGGAACGGCGCCGCGCGAGATCTACATCTGCGGCGGCGGCGCCTTCAATACCGAGCTCATGCGCCGCCTGGGCGAGGCTCTCCCGCAGGCTCGGATTAGCACCACCGAGGCCTGCGGCATAGCCCCCGAGCACGTCGAGGCCGCAGGCTTTGCCTGGCTCGCGCATCGCTATCTCAATGATTTACCTGGCAATTTGCCGTCCGTAACCGGGGCTCGACGGCCCGTGCCGCTCGGCGCGCTGTACCGCGGCGGCACGGTATAACGGCCCTGTCATCCGCCTGGAGGCGCGGGCAGATACAATAGCCTCAATACCAATTCTTCAATTCGCACAGGCCGCCCCCCGTGGATCAGCCCGCGCTGCGCTCGCCGCAGAATTTCATCAATCGCGAGTTATCGTCGCTCGAATTCAACCAGCGGGTGCTGGCGCAGAGCCTCGATGCGCGCGTGCCATTGCTCGAGCGGCTCAATTTCCTGTGCATCTCATCGAGTAACCTGGACGAATTCTTCGAGATCCGCGTCGCCGGTCTCAAGCAGCTGCTCGAGCTTGGCTCAACCCAGATCGGCGCCGACGGACTCGCACTGGGCGAGCAGCTTGCGGCCATACACGAGGGCGCCAAGCGCCTGGTGCACGAGCAGTACGCCTGCCTGAACGACGTGCTGCTGCCGGCGCTGAGCGCCGCCGGCATCGAGGTGGTCAATGCCGCCGACTGGGATACGGCCACGCGTGCCTGGGTCGAGCATCACTTTGTCGCCGAAGTCGAGCCCGTACTCAGTCCGCTGGGCCTGGATCCGGCGCGGCCTTTTCCTCGGATCCAGAACAAGAGCCTTAACTTCATCGTGCGACTCTCGGGCAAGGACGCCTACGGGCGCGACAGCGAGCTCGCGATCGTGCAGGCGCCACGCTCACTGCCGCGCATCGTGCCATTGCCCGATGGCGGCTCGCAGCGGCGCTTCGTAGCCCTGTCGACCATCGTGGAAGCGATGGTCGAGCATCTGTTCGAAGGCATGCAGGTGCTGGGCTGCTATCAATTTCGACTGACCCGCAACAGCGATCTGTTCGTCGACGATGAAGAAGTCGATGACCTGCGCCGCGCGCTCGAGGGCGAGCTGGCACAGCGCCGCTACGGCGCGGCAGTGCGGCTGGAGACGGCGGCCAACTGCCCGCAGGACATGATCGATTTTCTGCTGCATCAGTTTGCGCTCTCGCCGCTGGACTGCTATCAGGTGCCCGGGCCGGTCAACCTCAATCGCTTCTCGGCGATCTACGATTTGGCGCAGCGCGCCGATCTGAAGTATCCGCCGTTCACGCCGGGACTACCGGCAAGGCTGATCGGTGCAACGGACCTGTTCGCGGTGATCCGCCAGCGCGAGCTGCTGCTGCACCATCCTTACCGCAGCTTCGGACCGGTCATGGACCTGTTGCGTCAGGCCGCCGGCGATGCGGGCGTGCTGGCGATCAAGATGACGCTCTATCGCACCGGCAATAACTCGCCGATCGTGGAAGCGCTGCTGGACGCTGCCCTCGCAGGCAAGGACGTGACCGTCATCATCGAGCTGCGGGCCCGGTTTGATGAAGAAGCCAACATCGAGCTCTCGACGCGCCTGCAGGAGGCCGGCGCGCACGTGATGTACGGCGTGGTCGGCTACAAGACGCACGCGAAGCTCACGCTGATCGTACGGCGCGAGGCCGACGGCATTCGCCGCTACTGTCACCTGGGCACGGGCAACTATCACCCGCGCACCGCCCGGCTCTACACCGACTATGGCCTGCTCACCTGCGATGAAGAGATCGGCACGGATGTGCACGAGATCTTTCTGCAGCTCACCAGCCTGACGCGCACGCCACGCTTGCGCAGGCTGTTGCAATCGCCGTTTTATATGCATGAGGCGCTGCAAGGACTGATCGAGCGCGAGCTGGCGCATGCCGTGAACGGCAAGCCCGCGCGCATCATCGTCAAGCTCAACGCGCTGGTCGACCCACAGATCATCGAATCGCTTTATCGCGCCTCGCGCGCCGGCGTGCGCATCGATCTGATCGTGCGCGGGGTCTGCGCCCTGCGCCCCGGTATTCCCGGAGTGTCCGACAACATCGTGGTGCGCTCAGTGATCGGTCGTTTTCTCGAGCACTCGCGCGTCTACTGGTTCCAAAACGACGGCGCCAGCGAGCTGTATCTGGCGAGCGCGGACTGGATGGAGCGTAACTTTTTCCGCCGGGTCGAGATCGCCTTTCCGGTGCTGGACGCGCAATTGCGCGAGCGCATCTTCAGCGATCTGGAGACGTATCTGGCCGATAACACCAACGCCTGGGAATTGCGCCCGGACGGCTCCTATCTGCGTGTGGCCCCGGGCGAGGGTCCGCCACAAGACGCGCAGGCGCTGCTGCTGGCGCGCTACGCCGGCGGTCCCACACCGGATTCCTAAAAAGCCGCGCGATTGCCTGTCAGGGGCTGGCGCGACCGGCCGAGAACACGCGCAAGCGCAAGCCCTGGGGCCGCAGGTAGTCGATCTCGAGCTGCAGATCGGCGACGGTCAGCGGATGCTCCTTGAGCCAGCGCGCGGGAAAATCCAGCTCCAGGGTGCGGCCGCGCGCCACGAGCTCGATGGCGGGCAGGGCCTCGGCGCTGCGGCCCCGATGCAGCAGTACTGCGAGCCGTAGCAGCACGATCAGGAAGATCGCGAGCCGGTCCCAGGGCGGAATGAGATCCTCGAGTCGATCGAGCGCGAGCTTGCGCCGATGCGAGCCGACCAGGCGCGCGATCAATTGCTGCTCCTCGGTCGAGAAACCCGGCATGTCGGCATTCTCGAGCAGATAGGCGCCATGCCGGTGATAGCCGTTGTGGGCCACATCGAGGCCGATCTCATGCAACCGCGCGCCCCAGGTCAGACTGAGCTCGGCCAGCGGATCCTCGAGTCCCCAGGTGCTCTTGACCTGCGTCAGGAACGATAGCGCCGTGGCCTCGACCCGCGCGGCCTGTTCCCCGTCCACATGGTAGCGACGCTGCATCGATGAGACGGTGCGTTCGCGCGCATCCGAGCGCGTCAGGCGACCGACCATGTCGTAGAGCAGACCGTCACGCAGCGCGCCTTCCACGAAACGCATCTGCGCGATGCCCAGCGCATCGATGATCTCGGCAAGGATCACCGTGCCTCCCGGAAATACCGGCCGACGCTCCTCGCTGACGGCCTCGAGCTCGAGCGCGCGCATGTTGCCGGCCTGGGCAAGGCGCTGCAGTACGCGCTCGAGCCCTTCCGGCGTGATCGCGCTGGCGGTCGGATCGAGCTCGCGAATGCTCGCGCCGATAGCGCGCACCGTACCGGAGCTGCCCACGGCGCGCTCCCAGCCGCGGCGCAAAAACGCCGCCTGAATCGGCTCCAGCTCCAGGCGCGCGGCCAAGCGTGCGCGCTCGATGCGCTTGGCCGACAAGCGGCCGTCGCCGAAGAAGCGCTCGCTCAATGAGACGCAGCCGATCTGCAGGCTCTCGAGCTCGAGCGGCTCGTAGTGCTCGCCGATGATGATCTCGGTGCTGCCGCCGCCGATATCGACGACCAGGCGCCGGCCGGCCTCGTTGGGCAGATTGTGTGCGACGCCCGAATAAATAAGGCGCGCCTCCTCCATGCCTGAGACGATTTCGATCGGGAACCCCAGAGCTTCGCGCGCGCGTTCGAGAAACGCCTGCTTGCGACGTGCGATGCGCAGCGCATTGGTGCCCACGACGCGCACATTGCGTGCATGCATGTCGTGCAGACGCTGGCCGAAGCGCTGCAGGCACTCCAGTGCGCGCGCCGCGACGCCCTTGTCTAGGCGGCCGTCCTCGCCGATCCCGGCGGCCAGGCGCACCATCTCGCGCAATCGATCAATGATGACCAGCTGGCCGAGCGAGTAGCGCGCGACCACCATGTGAAAACTATTGGAACCCAGGTCGACCGCCGCGATGACGTCGGACATGGTGGGCGCGGCGCGGGCTCAGGCCACGGCGCCGGGTCGAGCTCGCGGGGGAAAACTCAGGCGCTGAAGGAGGAACCGCATCCGCAGGTGGTCTGAGCGTTCGGATTGCGGATCACGAATTGAGCCCCATCCAGCCCTTCGCGGTAATCGATCTCCGCGCCGCCCAGATACTGGAAGCTCATCGGATCGATCAGGAGCTTAACGCCCTGATTCTCGATGCAGGTATCCCCATCCTGCAGCGCTTCGTCGAACTCGAAGCCGTATTGCAGCCCCGAGCAGCCGCCGCCCTGGACGAACACCCGCAGCATGAGCTTCGGGTTGCCCTCACCGGCGATCAGCTCACCAACCTTGTGCGCTGCAGCATCCGTGAATATCAACAGCGCCGGCTCGCTGTGCTCGGCGTGTTGGGCCCTGTCATGGGTGTGTACTGTGGTGGCTGCTTCGCTCATGGCGTCAGTGTAGGGGGAGGCGCCCGGGGCGTCAAAGCGGGTGCGTCACATGCTGCGCTGCGCTACCCACTACGGGGGCCCGACCCGGCGCCAACGCGCGGCACGAGTTTGCCAATGATTTCCGCGCCCAGCGCCATCTCGATCTCGCCGTAATGAACGTTACCCTGCACGCGCGCCTTCGCCCCCAGCACGACGCGCCCGCTGCCAAAGATGTCGCCGTTGATCCGGCCGTTGAGCACGACATTCTGCGCCTCCACCGAGCCTTCCACGACCCCGTGCTCGCTGATGGACAGCGATGCAGGCAAGCCGGCCGTAGCGCGCACGTTGCCGGTGATGCGGCCATCCACGTGCAATCCGCCCGCAAATTCGACATCGCCTTGGACATTGGCGCTGCGGCCGATCAGCGTGTCGATCTGGCCGAGCTCGTCTTTTTCATGGCGCTTGAACATGCAAACCCCCAAAAGCGCTAGCTCAGATCGGCGGTCCAGACGAAAGTGCGGCGATAGGGTGCCACGCCCTTGCGTGCCGGTCGAACCTCGATGGTCACGCGATCCGGCTTGAAGTCAGCCGGCAGCGTGAGCGGCTGCTCAATGGTCTGGTAATAGCGAAAATTGAACGGCACGTCCTTCCTGCCCCCCGCGAGCTGCGCCAGATCGACGCTGGTCGCATCGCCAGCCTGAGTGCCCTCCACGGTGATCCCGAGCGTGCCGTTGATCGCCTCTTCGGGGCGCTGCAGGCGGCTCAGGCTGAAGCGCAGCGCGAACCGCTGCGCGCCCGGCAGCACCGCGATCTGGAACTGCTGCACCCGCACGGCATCGGTTGCGTCCGGACCCGGCTGCGCCACCAGCCCATGCTTGGCCGCCATCATCGCGTCATAGCCGGCCGTATAGCGTCCGAGCTCGAACATGACATAAAGAGCGAGGCCGGCGAGCAATATCAGGATGCACAACATGACCCAGCGGCGCGCCGGGGCGTAGGTGCGAACCACCAGCTTGCCGGGGACCTCCACCGGCCCTCTTCAGGGGCCTGTATCGGCGGGCGCGGGTTCGCTGTGTGCGACGCGTGCTCGCCACCAGGAGGGATAGGGTGGCAATCCAGCCGGAAAAGCCACCGGTCCGAGCTCGTGCAGCGCACGCGTATAGACCGCGCGCTTGAAGTAAATGACTTCGCGAATAGGTTGCCAATAGTCGACCCAGCGCCAGCGATCAAACTCAGGCTCTGTAGTCATATCAAAGCGGATTGCCGGGTCGGGACGGCGCAATCGCAGCAGGAACCAGTGTTGCTTCTGCCCCAGGCACAAGGGCTGCACATTGCGACGCAGGTAGCGCTGCGGGAGGCGGTAGCGTAACCAATGCCGTGTACGGGTCAGGATCTGCACATCATCGGCCTGCAGCCCGATCTCCTCGTTGAGCTCGCGCAGCAGCGCCTCCTCAACCGTCTCGCCGCGGCGCATGCCGCCCTGCGGAAACTGCCAGCCTCGATCGCCGCGGCGTCGGGCCAGCAACAGCTGGCTATCTTCCGACATCAGCACCATGCCGACATTGGCGCGAAAGCCATCCGGGTCGATCAGATCGCTCATGTCACAGTAATACCAGTGCCGGGCGCACAAGCCAACCTTACGCGTCGCATCTGCGCGCTACGGCGCGCTCACACGCGGCGCGCCGCCGCATCCCGCCGCCCCTGTACGTACTCGTGTCCGAGCAGCATCAGCGCCTTGAAGCGCGCCTGGTCGCCGGCCATGACTGCGGCGCGTACGCTCTCGACCGCGCGTGCCAGCGCCTCGAGCGATTCGCTGCCGAAGTCGTTGAGCCGCTGGATCTCAAAATACAATTCCGGGCTCTCCTCGGCGACCTTGCTCGCAATATCGAATTGAGCGTCGAACGTGGTGCTGGAGAGCCGCACCAGACGCGGCGCAGCCTCGCCGCTGTCGGCCAATGCGGTCAGGAAGGCAATGTTCAACGCGTGCGAGAGCCCCAGAACGTAGGCGATCAGGCGATCGTGCTCATCGAGCCCCATGACGGTCTGTTCAACCATGGTCGGCGCGAACAGCGCGCG
>JBEKWD010000090.1:0-8058 GCA_049513435.1 Steroidobacteraceae bacterium
GGAGCTGGGCGAGGAGGTCGAACTGATTCACGATGCCCATGAGCGAGTCAATCCGACCGAGGCGGTGCAATTTGCCAAGGATCTGGAGAAATTCAGATTGTTCTATCTGGAGGATGTCCTCTCGCCGGAGGACATTGTGTACTTCAGAAACATTCGCCAGCAATGCACGACCGCAATCGCGATGGGCGAGCTGTTCAACAACCCGCACGAATGGCTGCCACTGGCGACCGAACGGCTGATCGATTTCATTCGCATCCATGTGTCGGAGGCCGGAGGCCTGACTCCGTGCCGCAAAGTCGCGGCAATCTGTGAAGCCATGGGCGTGCGCACGGCCTGGCACGGACCGGCAGACTGCTCCCCTGTTGGCCATTGCGCCAATGTCACGCTGGATGTGGCCTGCTATAACTTCGGGATTCAGGAATACTCGGGATTTAACCAGGCTGCTCAGGAAGTATTCAAAGGTTGCCCGGTACTCAAGGATGGTTATCTCTATGCCAACGAGGCGCCAGGCTGGGGCATGGAGGTCGACGAGGCGGCAGCGGCCAAACATCCATACGATCGCAGCGGGGCGTTGAACGGGGGCTGGGGCGAGCTTCGCTTGCCCGATGGGACGCTGATCAAACAGTAAATACGGACAGCCCCATGGATCGCCGCCAGTTCCTGCAGTCTCTGAGCCTTGCCGCGGCCCTGCCGCTGGCTCGAATGCGCAGCGCGCTGGCGGCGATGCCCTCGATGAAGATCACGCGTATTCGCGCCTTTGCACCGCCGGACGCGAATCCCTTGTTTGCGCAGTCCAATACCGTGGTCACGGTCGAGACCAGCGCCGGCATCACGGGAGTGGGTGAAGGCGGCTTCGCCGATACCTTGAAGCAGTGCGCCGGGCGCCTGATTGGCCAGGATCCGCAGTATATCGAGCACCTTTGGCAGGACATGTCGCGTGCGTTCTTCTATCCGCCCGGTCGCGAGCTCGAGCACGCGCTCGGCGCATTGGATCTGGCCCTCTGGGACATCCGCGGTAAAGTGCTCAGTCTCCCGTTGCATGAGCTGCTGGGCGGCAAGGTGCGCAATTTCGTCGAGCTGTACCCGACCATAGGCGAGGCCGTGCCTGGAATAACGCCCGATATGAGCGTCAAGGAGCGCGCGCAGAGAACGATCGCGGCGGGCTATCGCGCCTGGCGCATGGATGCGGCGAGCCTGGGACGCAGCGGCGTCTACAACACGCGCGAGCGCGTGCTGCAGGTCTACGAGGATGCCGTGCAGGCGCGCGAAGGCGTGGGCAAGAACGGTGACTGGTGTGTCGACTTTCACCAGCGCTTCGATCTCATCGAGGCCGTGCGCTGCGCCGGGCTCATCGAGCCGCTGGCGCCGCTGTTCGTGGAAGATCCGGTGCGCACGGAAATGTTCAATATGGACCTGCCGAAAATGCGGCGCATGACCAATGTGCCGATTGCCGCTGGCGAGGAGTGGGGCAATAAGTGGGATTTCAATCAGCTGGTCGAAAACCACGACATCGATTATGTGCGCGCAACGCTGCCGAATGTCGGCGGTATCACGGAGATGATGAAGATCGCGGCGATCTGTGAGACGCACGACGTCGGCCTGATTCCGCATTTCACCGGCCCGATCGCCACCGCCGCACTGGCTGGCTGCCTGTGCACGTTCTCCGGTCCGCTGCTCATGGAATATAACTACGGTGCGACCAAGCAGTCCTGGTTACCGGTGGCGTTGGACTTCAAGGAAGGCAAGTTGTGGCCCAACGAGCGCCCGGGACTTGGCGTCGAGCTCGACATGCGACCGCTTAAGCGCATCCTCGAGGTGACCACCTATAACAGCGAGCGCGCGCAGTATTACACGCGCCCCGACGGCTCGATCACCAACTGGTAGCCAGGAACATATGAATTTACCGAGGAGTCTCTCTATGCTGCGTCTACACACTGACCGGGTAGCATTGCACGGATTGAGCTGGCAGCCTGCCGCGGCATCTGCTCGGCGAGCGCGCCTTCTGCTGGCCCTGCTGATTGCGCCGCTACCGATTCTGGCTGCCGACATGACAGGCTGGATAGGCACTTACACGTCGCAGGCCAACGTGAGCACTGGAAGCGGAGGAATCTATAGTTTTAAGTGGGACAGCAGGACTGGAAGCTTCAGTGATGTGCACGCCGTTGCTGCGAGCACCAATCCATCCTTTCTAGCCTTGCACCCGAATGGACGTTTTCTCTATGCCACGAATGAGGACGAGTCGGGCATGGGCCATGTCACGGCCTTTGCACTCGGGGATACCCCGACCGCACCGCTCAAGAATCTTGGGTCGGTATCCTCGATGGGCAGCATGCCGTGCCACCTCGCGGTGGACTCGACCGGAAAATGGCTATTTGTCGCGAACTATGGATCTGGAATCATCGCGCTCTTCCCGATCCAGTCCGATGGCAGTCTGGGCCCAGCCAAGCAAACGATTCAGCAGCAGGGCTCGGGCCCGGTCACCGACCGCCAGCAAGGTCCCCATGCGCATGAGGTCGTGCAGTCACCCGATGGTCACTTCCTGCTGGCGATGGATCTGGGCGCGGACCGCATCTTCGTGTATCGGTTCGATGCTGCGAGCGGCACGCTCACGCCGAATGACCCGTCCTCGGCGGCCATGCCGCGCGGCTACGGGCCAAGGCATATGGTCTTCTCCAAAGACGGTCGCCTGGTCTACGCCCTCAGTGAGATCAACCCTGCAGTCATCACGCTGCGCTGGAGTGCAGAACGCGGAGCGCTCACCCAACTGGCCGTGATTTCCAGCTTGCCGGCGGATTTCAACGGGCAGCGCAGCGCCGCGGAGCTTGCATTGCATCCCAGTGGCAAATTCCTCTACGCGTCGAATCGCGATGACAGCAATACGATCGCGGCCTTTCAAATTGGCGCTGATGGCATTCCGGTACTGAGCGGCTGGACGCCATCGGGCGGTAAGACGCCCCGATTCATCGGCATCGATCCGTCGGGGCGCTTTCTGATCGCGGCGAACCAGAATAGCGGCGATATGTTTATATTCCGCATCGATTCAGCCACCGGTGCACTCACGCGCCAGGGAGCCTCTGTCAGCGTTCCAGCGCCGGTGGATATTTTATTTGCACCCGCGCACGCAGCGGCAACCGCTGCGCGAAGCGCGCCATGATCGGCGGCAAGCGCTCGAGAATTTCAATTATCGGCGCTTCGCTGCTTGCGGCGGGCGTGGCCTATGCTCAACAACAAGAGCCTTCGCCTGGGCAGGTCACTTTTGAGAGCAATTGTTCGGTTTGTCATGGTGCCGATGGCAATGGTGGTGAGCTCGGCCCCTCGATCGCAACGCGCATTGGGGCTCTGACGGACGCTGAGATTCGCACCACAGTTACCGAGGGCCTGCCGACGCGCGGTATGCCGGCGCACAACATCGCCGGCACGAGCATGACTGAGCTGATCGCCTTCCTGCGCAGGATTCGTCCGCACGAAGACTTTGAGCCCTATGCGCTGAAGGCGCAATTGGTCAGCGGCCCGATGCTCGACGGTACCGTCGTCGCCGAGGACTTCGAGTCCGCTGATCTGCGTACCGCCGATGGCCATCTGCACCTGCTGCGACGCATGGACGGCGGCAAATTTCGCGAGGTCACCTCGCAGGCCGACTGGACCAGTTATAACGGCAATATTGGCGGCAACCGCTTCACGACGTTGAGCCAGATCACCAAGGCCAACGTGCAGCACGTCGCTCCGCGCTGGATCTTCAATATGCCCAGAGCCTCGGGGCTCGAGGTGACCCCTGTGGTCGCCGACGGCGTCATGTATGTGACCAACGCGAATGAATGCTATGCACTCGATCCGGGCACGGGCAAGCCGATCTGGCATTTCCAACGGCCGAGAACGCGCGGCCTGGTGGGCAATGCGGCGGGCGGCATTAACCGCGGGGTCGCGGTCGCGGGCGACAAGCTCTACATGGTGACCGACAATTCGCATCTGCTGGCCCTCAACCGTGCGGATGGCAAGATCGCCTGGGACATCGAGGTTGCGGACTGGCACAAGAACTACAACGCTACCTCAGCGCCCCTGATAGTGGGGGATCTGATCATTACCGGCAGTTCCGGAGGTGAGGAGGGCGCGCGCGGATTTCTGGCCGCATTCGATCGGCAGACCGGCAAGGAGGTCTGGCGCTTCTGGACTGTGCCGGCACCCGGGGAGCTGGGTTCCGAAACCTGGCAGGGCGCCGGTATCGAGCATGGCGGCGCGGTCGCCTGGTTCACGGGCGTTTACGATGCCGAGACCGACACCTTGTTCTGGGAATCCGGCAATCCGGGACCGGACTACAACGGCGATGAGCGCATGGGCGACGATCTGTATTCGGATTGCATCCTGGCGTTCGATCCCAAGACCGGCAAGCTCAAGTGGTATTACCAGACGACGCCGCACGATCTGTGGGATTGGGATACAAGCGAAACCCCGTTGGTCATCGATGCCCAATGGCACGGCCAGCAGCGCAAGCTCCTGGTGCAGGGCAATCGTAACGGCTATTTCTACGTGTTCGACCGCACCAACGGCCAGCTCCTGCTCGCAAAGCAGTTCATCAAGGAACTGACCTGGTCCACTGGAATCGGGGCTGATGGCAAGCCCATCAAGGTGGCCGGCCAGGAACCGAGCTCCAAGGGCACGCGCGTGTGCCCATCGCAGGATGGTGCGACCAACTGGTATTCACCCAGCTACAACCCGGGCACGGGTCTCTTTTACATGCAGACCAACGAGAAGTGCTCGATCTATGTGAAGCGTCCAGAGGATTTTGTCTTTGGGCATGCGTTCCTCGGCGGCGCCGAGCGCTCGGCACCGGAGCCGAAGCCGGTGCGCGTTTTGCGCGCGCTTGATCTGCAGACAGGAGCGGTGAAGTGGGAGCTGCCGCAGGTCGGACTGGTCAATTCATGGGGTGGGACGATTGCGACCTCGACGGGACTGGTCTTCTTCGGTGAAGACAGCGGTACGTTTTCGGCCGCCGATGCAAGCACCGGCAAGAAGCTCTGGAGCTTTGAGGCGGGCGCGAGATGGAAGGCCTCGCCGATGGCCTATGAGTTCGACGGCAAGGAACTCATCGGGGTCGCGACCGGCAGCAGTATCGTGGCCTTTGGCCTCATGCCGTAACCGGCGCGACGAGGACCTACGTGCGAGCGCCGCGCCGAGCGGCTATCCCCATTTCTTGATCAGAGCATCCAACCCGGCTTGCTGCAAATCCGCGGGCGTCATGACCGGCATGAATTCCACCGTGGCATTGAAATTCAGAAACCAGGGCTCGGCAATCCGGGGCATATCCGCTGCGCTCGCCATGTCCACGATCAGATAGCCGCCCCGCTTACCATCCTTACCCGTGAAATAGGCGGCTTCGGGCTTGATGTCTTCTAATATGGCGGCGAGCTTGCGGCCGACGTTGCCACTGCGAGCGACTTCGTTGAATTTTTCAACGGGTAGCGAAACGTAAACGATGAAGCGCATTGTAGTTCTCCCTTGATGCCGCGCGCAGTCTAGTCCCGCTCGGCAAGCGCGTCACCCATCACTCACGCCTATCGGCTGTTATTGCTTGTCGCCGCGGGCCTTGTCGTGCAATTCGCAGGACCCCGCCTCGACACAGACCGTGCGCTCGATCTGGACGGTGGTGTGGCGGATATCGAAGCGCAGTTGCAATTCGCGCGCGATATCGCGAATGCACTGATCTGAATCCGCTCCCTCCTGAATCGTGGCGTGCAGCGTGACCATGGCTTGCTCGTCGGCCAGCGACCAGGAATGCAGGTGGTGGATACCGGCGAGCTGGGGTATGGCTGCCCGTAGAGTGTTTTGAACGATCTCGGAGTCCAGGCCCTCCGGTGCACCCTCGAGCAGAATGTGCGCCGACTCGCGCGCAATCGCCCAGCCGCTGCGGATCATCAGCATGGCCACGAGCGCGGACAGTATGGCGTCGATCGGCATCCATGCTGAGGCCAGGATTACCACTCCGGCGATCAATGCCGCGCCGCTGCCGAGCATGTCACCGATGACATGAGCCAGTGCAGCGCGCACGTTCAGATTCGATTCACCTCTGGACAGGACCGCAAAGGCACCGAGGTTGGTTATCAGGCCCAAAGCCGCAATCGCCGCCAGCATGCGACCATTGACGTGCGCACCGCCCAGCAGGCGCTCGCCTGCTTCGAACAAGATCCAGACCGCAAGGAATATCAGGGCGATGCCGTTCACGAATGCCGCCAATACCTGCCAGCGATGGTGGCCGTAACTCAGCCGGCCGGTCGCAGGTCGCAGCGCCGCCCGCACGGCGGCGTAACTCATCGCCAGCGCGGCGGCATCGGTCAGCATGTGCGCGGCGTCGGCCAACAGCGCCAGCGAACCAGCCAGCAGGCCCCCGATCGCCTCGATCAGCATGCATGTGAGCGTGAAGAGCAGGGCCCAGAACAGCTTCGACTGGCTCGTTGGGGCCGCGTGCGAATGCCCGTGATGAGCATCGTGCGCTCTGGCGGCACGCTTCTTGTGCACGGGGTGATCGTGCGTGTGGCCGTGCTCGTGGCCATGATCGTGCTCGTGTCCGTGATCGGCTGAACCGTGCTTCGCCATGACAGTCTCGCGCTGATTAATGTCGCCGTCTCGCCATCACACCACGTCTTGGTATGACACCGTGGCCGTGCCTAGAGATACTTGGTCAGGCCTTGAAACTGCTTGATCATAGCCCGGAACTCCTGTGGCACTGCCCCCGCGTTCTCGTCCATGCAGTGATGAATGTGATCCTTGATCAACTCTTTCTTGGCGTTGCCGATCGCCCGCTCGACGGCGTGCAGTTGCTGCGCGAGGTCCATGCACGGCCGGCCTGCCTCCACCATGTCGATGACACCGGCAAGATGACCTTGCGCGCGTTTGAGCCGTCGGGCTATTTCCGGGAACCTGTGCATCGTTTGAGTTCCTTCATCCAAAATCCTATCCCCCTAGACAGGATATACTAATCGGCCTGGGACTGCGAGCACCTGCAGCCGACTCAGAACTGCGCGTGCACGCGCAGCGCGACGATCGAAACCGGCCCGCGATCGGTGTTGTAAGCAGGATTAATGACGTACTGATAGTCCAGCGTGAGCTGAGCCCACTGCAGCGCAGCCCACCGATAGTAGGTCTCCAGGATCTGTTCCGCCCCGGGGTGCGGGAGCATGCCATCGCCGACGAGGATGCCCAGGCCGCCAGCGTTCAAGTACTGCTCACGGGCGGCAGAGATACCATTGTCGATGCCCGCCAGGCCCACGGTGTCCTCGGCGCGTCCCCAACGCTTGCCGTTCAATGACAGTCCCACGGCCGCTGTGCGATCAACATCCGCGAACTCATAGACCTCGACGTTACCGCCCGCCTTGCCAGCGCGCGCGAATACCCCGAGATCCAAAGACAATTGCTGCTCCCAGCTGAAGCTGACGCCGGCACGACTGCGATAACCACGCACGTCATCCAGGGCCGTTGTGGCATTCAGACCGGTGGCCTGCGCGAGGCTTACAGCCTGATCGAGCAATCCCATGCGGCCGCGGCTGTCGAATACGGTCACCAGCAGCTTGCCGGGCATATCCATCAGCTTGTAGCGCCGCTCCACTTCGCCGTTCCACTGAAACTCGTGAAATCCGGGATCCAGTGTCTCGCTGTTCGGTACGTCCGACAGATCGAACACCCCAGCGCGCAGCGCCCACGGGCCCTGGTACCACTCCGCAACAGCCCCAACCGTGTAACCCCAGGAGTCCGCCGCGTAGTCCCAGGTGCCGGCATCGATTGCAGTCCAATTCAGGAAGTCATTGCGCGGATCATGGGCAAACCCATTGGTGTCAAATATGTCCGATGCGCTGAATTTACCTATGGTAAGCACAACGCGATTAGCGCTCTGAGAGCCGCCGAGCTGGTTCGCGGTGGCCTCGACCGGCGCACGCTCGCCGCCCAAATCAAAGGTCTGACGTATGAACAGCCGTGGCAGCCGCCAATACGGGTGACTACGGCCGACTTTATAGGCTGTACCGCTGGGAAATCCGGCAACACCCAACGTATCGTCGAGACCGAAGCCCT
>JBEKWD010000091.1:0-8050 GCA_049513435.1 Steroidobacteraceae bacterium
GCGCTTTCGCCCCATCCTGATGACGACGGTGGCGGCATTATTCGCCGCGCTGCCTTTGATGCTGGGGTCCGGGACCGGCTCGGAGCTGCGCGCGCCGCTCGGTATCTCCATCGTCGGTGGCCTGCTGGTCAGCCAGCTGCTGACCTTGTTCACCACACCCGTGATCTACCTGTTCTTCGATCGACTCGCAGCGCGCGCGCGCCAGCGCTTTCCACGCCGCATCGAGTCGGCGGCGACGGCTTCAGGCCCCGGGGAGATCGGCGCCTGAGGCGCGCAGACGCAGCAGCATGAGCATCTCTGAGCCTTTCATTCACCGCCCGGTCGCCACGACATTGCTGACGATCGGTCTGGCGCTCGCCGGGACCCTGGCTTTTTTCCTGTTGCCGGTCTCGCCGATGCCCAGTGTGGACTTTCCGGTTATCGTGGTGTCCGCGACATTGCCCGGCGCCAGCCCCGAGACCGTCGCCACCAGCGTCACGACGCCATTGGAACGGCACCTGGGCACGATTGCCGGGGTCTCGGAGATGACCTCGCAGAGCGCGGTGGGCAATTCGCGCATCGCACTGCAGTTCGAGTTGAGCCGAGACATCAATGGCGCGGCGCGTGACGTCGAAGCGGCGATCCAGGGTGCGCGGGTCGATCTGCCTACCTCGCTGCGCAGTAATCCGACCTATCGCAAGATCAATCCGGCCGATGCACCGGTGCTGATCCTGGCCCTGACCTCCGACACGCTGACCGGCGGACAGATCTACGATTCGGCCTCGACCATCATGCAGCAGAAATTACTGCAGGTGGATGGCATCGGCGATGTCACGATCGGCGGCGGATCGTTGCCGGCCGTGCGCGTCGAGCTCAATCCGCGGGCGTTGTTCCAGTACGGCATTGGTCTGGAGGATGTGCGTGCCGCCTTGTCGGCGGCCAATGCCAATAGTCCGAAAGGCGCGATGCAGCAGGCCGATCAGCGCTACCAGGTCTACGTCAATGACACGGCCACGCACGCGCAGGATTACCGCCCGCTCATCGTCGCCTATCGCAACAATGCGCCCGTGCGATTGCAGGACGTCGCTACCGTCAGCGCCGGCGTCGAGGACGTACGCAACCTCGGCCTGGCTGACGGCAAGCCGGCGATACTGCTCGTCTTGCATCGCCAACCCGGGGCCAATGTCATCGACGTCGTTAATCGCGTGCGCGCGCTGCTGCCTGAGCTGCAGGCCTCTATTCCGGCCAGCATTCGCATCATCCCGACCAACGATCGCACCGAGACCATTCGCGCCTCGCTGCGCGATGTCGAGCGCACGCTGCTGATCTCGATCTCGCTGGTGGTGCTGGTGGTGTTCCTGATGCTGCGCGACCCGCGCGCCGCGCTGGTGCCCAGCGTGGCCGTGCCGCTGTCTCTGATCGGCACTTTCGGCGCGATGTATCTGCTCGGCTTCAGCCTCGATAATCTTTCGCTGATGGCGCTCACGGTGGCCACCGGTTTCGTCGTGGATGACGCCATCGTCATGCTCGAGAACATCAAGCGCCACATCGAGGAAGGCATGCCGCGACTGCAAGCGGCGCTGCTCGGGGCGCGCGAGGTCGGTTTCACCGTGCTGGCGATGACGCTGTCGCTGATCTCGGTGTTCCTGCCGATTCTGCTGATGGGCGGTCTGGTCGGCCGCACGTTCCGTGAATTTGCGCTGACGCTATCGGTCGCCATTCTGATTTCGCTGGTGGTATCTCTGACCACGACACCCATGATGTGCGCCTATGTGCTGAGCCGCGCGCAGACGCAGCAAGGGCGGCTGCTCGCGGGCGTGGAACGCGGATTCAACGCCATGCGCGACTTTTATGGCCGCACCCTACGTGTCGCTCTGGATAACCCGCGCATGGTAATGCTGGTGCTCGCCGCTACCGTCGCGCTGAACTTCTATCTGTTTGCGATCGTCCCCAAGGGCTTCTTCCCACAGCAGGACACCGGCACGTTGATGGGCAACCTGCGCGCCGACCAGAGCATCTCGTTCCAGGCCATGATCACTAAGCTGCGCAGCGTAATGAGCATCGTGCAGAGCGACCCGGCGGTGCAGGACGTGGTTGGCTTCACGGGCGGCGGCAGCGGCGGTGGCGGCGGCGGCAATGCAACCAACACCGCCTCCATCTTTGTCGGCCTCAAACCGCTCTCGCAGCGCCACGTCAAGAGTGACCGCGTGATTGCTCGGCTGCGCGCCAAGCTCGCCGGCGTGACCGGTGCGCGCCTGTTCCTGCAGGCGATCCAGGATATCCGCTCCGGTGCGCGTCAGAGCAACTCGCAATACCAGTACACGATCCTCGCCGACAGCCTCGAGGATCTCAACTTCTGGATGCCCAAGATCACCGAGGCGATGAAGAGCGTGCCGCAGCTCGAGGACGTCAACTCCGATCAGCAGGACAAAGGCCTGACGGTCGCCTTGAAGATCGACCGCGCGACTGCGGCGCGGCTGGGAATCAACCTGTCCAATATCGACAATACGCTCTACGACGCTTTCGGACAGCGTCAGGTCTCCACCATCTATAACGACATGAATCAGTATCACGTCGTCATGGAGGTGGATCCAAGCTTTTGGCAGAACCCCGAGACGCTACGCGAGGTATGGGTCAGTACTTCCGGCGGAGCCTTGAGCGGTACCCAGTCGAGCGCCGCTGGCGTCGGCGCCTATACGAGCAGCGCGAGTACCTCGGGCGCCACGAGCACCTCGAACACATCGAGTACATTGAGCACCTCGACGCTCATCAGCAGCACGCCCACGAGCACGACCAACACGAGCAGCGCGACGAACTCGAGCGCCGCGACCACGACGAGCAACACGACCGTCAGCACCGCCGCGAGTACCTCGAGCTCGAACGCGCCTTCACTGGCGGCGCAAAATTCGGCGCTGAACCAGCTGACCAATAGCGCGCGCGGTAGCGCCTCGACCGGCGCCTCAGTCAGCACCAGTTCCGAAACCATGGTGCCGCTGGCGGCTTTTGCGCAATACGGGCCCGGCAATACCCCGCTCGCGATCAATCACCAGGGTCCATTCGTCGCGACCACGTTCTCCTTCAACCTGCCCGAAGGGGTCGCGCTGGGCACGGCCATTGCCGCGATCGGCCGCACGATGGCGCAATTGCACGTGCCGATCTCGGTACATGGCGCCTTCGCCGGCACGGCTCAGGTCTTCCAGCAGTCGCTCAAGAGCGAGCCGTGGCTGATCGCCGCGGCCATCGTGGCCGTCTACATCGTGCTCGGCGTGCTCTACGAGAGCTATATCCACCCGATCACGATTCTGTCCACATTGCCCTCCGCCGGTGTAGGTGCCGTGGTCGCATTGCTGTTGTTCGGCACCGAGTTCAGCCTGATTGCGCTGATTGGCGTGATATTGCTGATAGGAATTGTCAAGAAGAATGCGATCATGATGATCGATGTGGCGCTGGAAGCGGAGCGCACGCGCAAGATCAGCGCACAGGAGGCGATCTATTACGCCTGCCTGCTGCGTTTCCGGCCGATCATGATGACGACGATGGCAGCGCTGCTCGGCGCCCTACCGTTGGCGATCACGAGCGGCAGCGGCGCCGAGATGCGCCAGCCCCTCGGTATCTCGATCGTCGGCGGCCTGCTCTTCAGCCAGGTACTGACGCTCTATACGACGCCGGTTGTCTACATGTATTTGGACCGCTTCCGGCTCTGGATGAGGCGGATGCGGCCGAGCGGCCGGCGTGCGAGCGCCCCCGGTGGCGTGCAGCAACTGTACACATGATGCCGGGCAAACTGCGCTTCACGCCGTTGGCGGCGATGCTGTTGTTGAGCGCCTGCGCCGTGGGTCCGAACTATCGTCGCCCCGACGCGCCGGTCGCGGGCGACTACAAAGAGAACAAGGACTGGAAGCCGGCGGTGCCCGCACAGGTGCCCAGCGATCAGCCGTGGTGGTCGATCTATAACGATCCGGTGCTCGACGCCCTGGAGCGCAAGGTCGATGTCTCCAACCAGACGCTCAAAGCCTCGGAAGCAGCCTATCGTGCCGCACAGGCCGCCATTGGCATTGATCAGGGCGCTCTGTTGCCGACCATCACGGCGACGGGCGCGAATACCCGCAGCGGCGGTGGCAGCAAACTGAACCAGGCCGTCTCGACCGGCGCCGGCACCAGCGTGACGACCAACGGCACGACGCGTGACAACATCTACAGTGCCGGTGTACAGGGCAGCTGGCAGATCGATGTCTGGGGTCGAATTCGGCGCACGGTCGAATCCGACGTGGACAAGGCGCAGGCCAGCGCGGCCGACGTCGCCGCCGCGCGCCTGTCGGCTCAGACCACGCTGGCCGAGGACTACTTTCAACTGCGCGCGGCCGACCAGCAGCGCATCCTCTATGAGGACTCGATCAAGGCCTTTCAGACCTCCCTCACGATCACGCAGAATCAGGTCAAGGCTGGCGTCACTACGCTCGCAGACGTCTACGCGGCCGAGACCGAGTTGGCCAGCACACAGGCGTCCGACACCAGCGTATTGCTGACGCGAGCCAAATTTGAGCATGCGATCGCCGTACTGACGGGGCAGGATCCCGAGGCGCTGTCAATCGATCCGGCTACATTGAGCACGACCGTGCCCGTGGTTCCTGCAGGCATTCCCTCAGAGCTGCTGCAGCGCCGGCCCGACATTGCCGCGGCGGAGCGCAACATGGCGAGCGCCAATGCGCTGATCGGCGTGGCTGAATCGGCCTGGTTTCCGAGCCTGACGCTGTCGGGCACCTATCTGTTCAGCGGCGTGGCGTTGCCCGGCTTGCTCAGCGCCGGCAATTCGCTCTGGTCGTTCGGCCCGTCGCTGGCCGAAACCCTTTTCAATGGCGGCACACGTCTGGCGCAGAATCGACAGGCCCGGGCCAACTACGATAACGCCGTGGCCACTTACCGTGGCACCGTGCTGTCCGCTTTTCAGCTGGTCGAGGATGATCTGGTGAGCCTGCGCGTGCTCGAGCAGCAATTGCAATTGCAACAGACCGCCGTCAAGGACGCCAGGCTATCGGAAGCCCTGACGCTGAATCAGTACAAATCCGGCATCGTCGCCTATTCGGTCCTGCTGGTCGCGCAGACCACGCGGCTGTCCGCGGAGATCAGTCTGTTGAGCATCCAGAGCCAACAGCTGGTCTCGAGCGTGGATCTGGTCTCGCAGCTCGGCGGCGGCTGGGATGCCGCCACGCTCAACCGCAAGGATCGTGGGGTGGCCTCGCGCTAGGCGAGGCCCAATCTAGACCAGCACGCGCTCGATGCCGCCCGCATTGGCGCGCGCGACATACTCGGCCATCCAGTTCACGCCGAGAATATGGCGCGCGATTTCCACGACGATGTAATCGGCATCCAGATCGGCATCCTCCTGGAAGCGCTTCAGGCCCTGCAGGCACGAGGGACAGGAGGTCAGCACTTTCACCGGCACCGCACCCGCAGCGTTCGGCGCAGTGGCGCGCAATTTTTCCGCACCTGCACGCACCTCCTGCTCCTTGCGGAAGCGCACCTGCGTGGAAATGTCCGGGCGCGTGAGTGCGAGCGTGCCGGATTCGCCGCAGCAGCGCTCATTCTTTTCAATGTGCCCGTTCTGCGCGTCGTTCATGAGCGAATTGACGACCGCGAGCGCATCGTAGGTCTTCATCGGCGAGTGGCAGGGGTCATGGTACATGTAGCGCGTACCGGTCACGCTCTGCAGCCGCACGTTCTTCTCCATGAGGTACTCGTGAATGTCGATGATGCGGCAGCCAGGGAAAATCTCCTCGAACCGGTAACCCTGCAACTGGTCATAGCAGGTACCGCAGCTGACCACGATGGTGCGGATATCCAGGTAGTTGAGCGTATTGGCGACGCGGTGAAATAGCACGCGGTTGTCGGTCATGATTTTCTCGGCCTTGTCGAACTGGCCGGCGCCGCGCTGTGGGTAACCGCAGCACAGATACCCGGGCGGCAATACCGTCTGCACGCCGACGTGCCAGAGCATGGCCTGCGTCGCGAGTCCAACCTGGGAGAACAGGCGCTCGGAGCCGCAGCCCGGAAAATAAAACACCGCCTCGGAGTGACTGCTCGTGAGCGTCGGATCGCGGATAATCGGCACATAGTCCGCATTCTCGATATCGAGCAGCGCCCGCGCCGTCTTCTTGGGCAGGCCGCCGGGCATTTTCTTATTGACGAAATGAATGACCTGCTCGCGCAATGGCGCTTTACCCGTCGTGGCCGGCGGATGTTGCACCTGCCTGCGCGCCACAGACTTGAGTAGCCCGCTCAGCAAGCGCTGCGCGCCGTAGCCCCACTCGATCATCAGCTTGCGCGCGAGGCGGATGGTGTGCGGATCGGTCGCATTCAAAAAGAACATCGAGGCGGCGGTGCCGGGGTTGAACCGCTTCTTGCCCATGCGGCGCAGCAGATCGCGCATCGCCATCGATACATCGCCGAAGTCGATATCCACCGGACAGGGTGGTTCGCACTTGTGACACACCGTGCAGTGATCGCCGACATCGGCAAATTCGTCCCAATGCCGGATGCTCACGCCGCGGCGTGTCTGCTCCTCGTACAGAAAGGCCTCGATCAGCAGCGAGGTCGCGAGGATCTTGTTGCGCGGGCTGTAGAGCAGATTGGCGCGCGGCACATGGGTTGCGCACACCGGCTTGCACTTTCCGCAGCGCAGGCAGTCCTTGATGGCGTCTGAGATCGAGCCGATGTCGGACTGCTGCATGATCAGCGATTCGTGACCCAGCAGGTTGAAGCTCGGCGTATAGGCGCGTGACAGATCGCCACCGGGCAGCAGCTTGCCGCTGTTGAAGTGTCCCTGCGGGTCGATGCGCTGCTTGTAATCGCGAAACTGGCGCCACTCCGGCTCCTCGAGGTAGGCAAGCTTCGTGATGCCAATACCGTGCTCGCCGGATATGACCCCGTCGAGGCGACGCGCGATCGCCATGATGCGCGTGACGGTTGCGCTCGCGGCGCGCAGCATCTCGTAGTCGTCCGAATTGACCGGAATATTCGTATGCACGTTGCCATCGCCGGCGTGCATGTGCAGCGCGATAAACAGTCGTCCGCGCAGCACCCGCGCGTGCGTTTCATTGCAGGCGGCAAGGATCGGCGCGAACACGTGACCGCTGAATATCTGCTGCAGCGGCGCGCGCAGCTCACGCTTCCACGACACACGCAGGCTGCGATCCTGCAGCAGATCGCACAGTCGCAGCTCGGGGCTGCGCCTGAGCCGAGCGCGCACCTCGGCTAACAGTTCGCCGAGCCCGAGCCGTTCCAGCTCGTGCACAGCCTCGCCCATGCTCGTGTCCAAATTGACCAGCAGCCAACCCCAGCGCGCTTGCACCTCGGTGAGCAACTGGCGGCTCTGAGCGAGGCGCTCGCCGATGATCTCCTCGCTCGCCAGCGTGCCGAGCTCGTTGTCCTCGGCCCGTGCGAGTGGCAGCGGCGCGGCGAACAATTGCTCGAGCTGCTCGATGAGCCTAAGCTTGTTGCTGATGGAGAACTCGATATTGATGCGCTCGATCGCGTCGGTGTATTCGCCCAGGCGAGCGAGCGGGATCACGACATCCTCGTTGATCTTGAACGCGTTGGTATGACGAGCTATCGCCGCGGTACGCGAGCGATCGAGCCAGAATTTGCGCCGCGCCTCGGCGCTGACCGCGATGAAGCCCTCACCGCTGCGCGCGTTGGCGATGCGCACGACTTCGGAGGCCGCGCCCGCGACCGCCAGATCCTCGTCGCCGACGATGTCGCCGAACAGCGCCATCTTCGGCAGCGCGCCGCGCCTGGACTTGGTGGTGTAGCCCACGGCGCGCAGGTAACGCTCGTCCATGTGCTCGAGTCCGGCCAGGCGCACGCCCGCGGCGGCCAGGCCATCGAGGTAATTCTTGATCTCGACGATGGCCGGGATTGCCTCGCGCGCCTGGCCGAAGAATTCAAGACACACCGTGCGCGTGTGGCGCGGCATGCGGTGCAATATCCAGCGCGCCGCCGTGATCAGACCATCGCAACCCTCCTTTTGCACCCCGGGCAGGCCGCCCAGAAACTTGTCGGTCACGTCCTTGCC
>JBEKWD010000092.1:0-8641 GCA_049513435.1 Steroidobacteraceae bacterium
GTCGAAGACATATCATGTCGCTCGCGAGGAGTTAGGCCAATGACGGCTTGGCCGTGCGCTCAATCGCACAGCAAGTGCATTAAGCCTGCGTGGCTACCTTTTGCAGCGCGAGCGCATTCATGCAGTAGCGCAAGCCCGTGGGCGCGGGCCCGTCGGGGAAGACATGTCCCAGATGCGCATCGCAGACGTTGCAGATGGTCTCGACGCGCGTCATGCCGTGGCTCGTGTCCGCGCGATAAGCAATCACGTTCGCTTGCACCGGCTCGGTGAAGGACGGCCAGCCCGTCCCCGACTCGAACTTTTGGGACGCATCGAACAACACCGTACCGCAACAGCGACAGGCATACACGCCGGGCTCAAACAGGCTGCACATCGGCGAGCTGAATGCGCGCTCGGTACCGGCCTGACGCGTGACGCGGTATTCCTCGGGGCTCAATTGCGCTCGCCATTGCGCCTCGCTCTTGACGACGCGGCGTTCGGGCGGCGGACTACCTTGCCTTGCGAAGCGTAGTACTTCATTCCAGTTGAGCATTCGGCCGCACTCCCCTGCAATCGATTGCGCTTTAGCAGAACGCCTGAATGCCGGTCTGCGCGCGCCCAAGGATCAGAGCATGGATGTCGTGCGTGCCCTCATAGGTATTGACGACCTCGAGATTGACCAGATGGCGCATCACGCCGAATTCATCGGAAATGCCGTTACCGCCGAGCATGTCGTGCATGTCGGCGAGCTTCTTCTGTATCAGCTGATTGGCGGCCAGCGGACGGCCGAACTGATGCCGCTCGAGCACATATTGGCGTGCGGTATGCCAGCATGATTCCGCGGCGCCGAGCGCGCCCCAGGCGATCCCGTAGCGCGCCGAGTTCAGGCAGGTGTAGGGGCCTTTGAGACCTGTGCAACCCGGCAGCAGGCTGTCTTCGGGGGCCAGGACATCGTCCATGACAATCTGCCCGGTGACGGAGGTGCGCAATCCGAGCTTGCCGTGCAGCGCCGGTGCAGAAAGACCCTTCCAACCCTTCTCGAGGATGAAACCGCGGATCTCGCCGTCATCGGTCTTGGCCCAGACGAGAAACAGATCCGCGATCGGACTGTTGGTGATCCAGGTTTTCGAGCCCGCGAGCCTATAGCCGTCCGCAACGCGCCGGGCGCGCGTGAGCAGCGCCGCTGGGTCCGAGCCGCAACCGGGTTCGGTCAGACCAAAGCAGCCAATGAGCTCGCCACGGGCCAAAGCGGGAAGCAGCCGGCGTTTTTGTGCTTCGCTGCCAAAGCTGAAGATCGGCACCATTACCAGCGACGACTGCACGCTCATCATCGATCTGAAGCCGGAATCCACGCGCTCTATCTCGCGCGCCACCAGGCCATAGCTGACCTGGTTGAGTGCGGCCCCGCCGTACTGCACGGGCAAGGTGGCACCAAGCATCCCGAGGCCGCCCATTTCCCTGAATATCTCCGGATCGGTGCGCTCGTTGCGGAATGCGAGCAGTACGCGCGGCGCGAGCTTGCCTTGTGCGTAGTCGTGCGCCGCATCGCGCGCCATGCGCTCTTCGCTGGTGAGCTGCTGCTCGAGCAACAGCGGATCGTCCCATTGGAAGCTCGGCTGACTCATCTGGTGCTTTTAGTAAAGCACGACGCTGCGGATTGACTCGCCGCGCAGCATCAGATCGAAACCCTCGTTGATGCGCTCCAGTGGCAGAGTGTGAGTGATCAGATCATCGATGTTGATTTTATGCTCCATATACCAATCGACGATCCGCGGCACGTCGGTGCGGCCTCTGGCGCCGCCAAAGGCTGTGCCCTGCCATACGCGGCCGGTCACGAGCTGAAACGGTCTGGTCGTGATCTCCTGCCCCGCGCCGGCAACGCCAATGATTGTGGACACGCCCCAACCCCGGTGACAGCATTCCAAGGCCTGGCGCATGAGCTGCACGTTGCCCACGCATTCGAAGCTGTAATCGGCCCCGCCCTGCGTAAGCTCGACCAGGAAGGGCACCAGCTCGCGCTCAAGTTCATTCGGGTTTACGAAATGCGTCGCACCGAACTTACGCGCCAGTCTTTCCCGCGCCGGGTTGACATCAACGCCGATAATCTTATCGGCTCCCGCGAGCTTCGCGCCCTGCACCACGTTCAAGCCAATTCCGCCCAGCCCGAACACGACTACGTTGGCGCCCGGCTCGACCCCGGCGGTAAAGATCACCGCGCCAATTCCGGTCGTCACACCGCAGCCGATGTAGCAGACCTTGTCGAACGGCGCGTCCTCGCGAATCTTGGCCAGCGCGATCTCCGGCATGACGCTGTAGTTGGCGAAGGTCGAACATCCCATGTAGTGCAGCAACGGTCGGCCGCCGAGCGAGAAGCGGCTGCTGCCATCGGGCATCAGCCCTTTGCCCTGCGTCGTGCGAATAGCCGTGCACAGGTTGGTCTTGTGGCTGATACAGGATTTACATTCCCGGCATTCGGGTATGTACAGTGGAATGACGTGATCGCCGGGTCGCAGGGATTTTACGCCAGCACCGGTTTCCACGACGATGCCCGCACCCTCATGTCCGAGGATGCACGGGAACAATCCTTCCGGGTCGGCGCCTGAGAGCGTGAACTGGTCGGTGTGACAGATGCCGCTGGCCTTTACCTCAACGAGCACTTCACCGGCTTTCGGTCCCTCGAGCTGCACGGCTTCGATGATCAGCGGCTTACCGGCTTCCAGGGCAACCGCAGCGCGCACATTCATCGGCATAATTCATTATGGCAGTCGCACAGCGGGCATACCAGCCGTGCTCTGGCGCCCGCCCGCGCACTGCGGCCCGGATCCAGGCGTCTCGGTTTCCTACAACTGAGACGGAATCGCTCGTCTGCCGGGTGTCGATCAATCAATGTTGCAATTGGCCAGGGTCTCGGGCGACGCGAGCCAGGCGGTATTTCCAGGGAGTAATGCAGGGTGGACCGAGCAAGACGAGCCGCGCCGTCCGATGACGCCATGTTCAGCTCCTATGCGCAGTTGGCGCATACGCTGCTCAATGACGTGAGCGGCGTGTGTCTGCTGGACGGCAAACTGCGCTCCTGCGGTCAGACCGGCGCCTCGGAACCCGAGCCGATTGCGCGTTCGCTGCGCGCGCTCGGCTGGAATGACTCCGAGCCACGAGCCCCAGTCGCGCTCGCGCAGGGCCAGGGCCAGTACCTGACTGCGGTGCCGCTGCTACAGGATGATGGCGTGCTGCTGGGCGTGTTCTGCGTACAGCGCGCGCTGGGCAGCAGCGCAGCGCCGAGCGCCAAGGAGGCTGCCAGCGACGCCGCGCGCCTCAAGCCTCTGCTCGAATGCGTGCAGCGCGAGCTTACCGCCGCCCGACCCACCAGTCAGCGACTGTATAACCTCACGGCGCGCACCGCCGAGCTCGAATGGCTATTCAACGTCACCAGTAAGCTCAACGGCGCGCCCGACGACCGGCGCATACTCGAGGAACTGCTCAGCGCCTCGGTCGAGCGGCTCGAGAGCGCATTCGGGATACTGCTGGTCCCGGACAAACGCATCTGCATCGAACGTAACGTATCGGGGTCTGCCGCCTTGCGCAGTGCCTGCGAGAAAATCCAGCAGCATCTCATCACCTGGGCGCAGCGACAGAACCGCCCATTGATCATCAACGGCAAGAGCGCGGCGCGCGCAGCGCCAAACACGGCTCGCTGCAAGATCCTGTCAGTGCCGGTGGCGCGGGACAACGGGCCCGTCATCGGCGTGCTGGCGTTTTTCAATCCAGCCGAAGCCGCCGATTTCGCCACTCGTCACGTATTTCTCGCGCAGCACCTCGGCCGCCAGACCGCGGCCATCATCGAGACGCAGTTCGACTTGATGACAGGCCTGCACACGCGTGACGGCCTGGAGCAGATGTATCGGCGGCTGCCCGCGGAGAGCGAGGCCAACTGCAGCGTGATCTATATCGATGTCGATCACATGAGCGTCGTCAATGAGTTGCACGGATTCGAGCTGGGTAATGAGCTCATCGTGCGCATCGCAGATCTGATGGCGCCGCCACTGCTGCCGGCGGCCGCCCTGGCTGCACGCATTGCCGGTGACCGCTTTGCGATCATCCTGCCTGACAGCAGCACGGGCGCGGCCGCCGCGATCGCCGCGCAAGTGCAGAGTGCCGCGACGCGCCTGATCATTGGCCCGGCGCAGGAAGTCGTCGAGGTGTCCATCAGCTGCGGCGTCGCCGCCCTGGTCGCCATGCCGCAGGGGTTGGCGCGCGCTCTGGCAGCGGCCGAACTGGCCTGCAAGAGCGCCAAGAAGCACGGCCGCAATCGCGTCGAGCAGTACGCCTGCGAGGACGAAAGCATGATGCGCCGGCACGAGGACGTGATTGCGGTCGGACAATTGCGCGGCGCCATCAAAAGCGATCGGCTGCTGCTGTATGCGCAGCGCATCGTGCCACTGCAGAAGCGCGAGGCGCCGGAAGGCTACGAGATTCTGTTGCGGCTGCGAGGTCCGGACGAAAATATCATCGCGCCCGGTTCACTCATCAATGCCGCGCAGCGCTATCAGCTATTGCCGACCGTCGATCGCTGGGTGAGCGAGCGGGCATTGCAGATGCTCACGCCCTATCGCGGCATGCTCAGGGCCCGTAGCATTTCGGTCTCGATCAATCTATCCGGCCAATCAATCGGTGATGAGGCCTTCATAGCCCGCTTCACCGATCAACTGCAGGCGGCAAACCTGCCCCGCGGCAGCATCATTGTGGAGATCACCGAGCAGGCCGCGGTGACTAACCTTGCCCGTGCCAACGACATGGTCAAGCGGCTCAACGCCATGGGCTGTCGGCTGGCGCTCGATGATTTCGGCACCGGCACGAACTCGCTCACGAATCTGAAGAGCCTGGATGTGGCACGCGTCAAGATCGATGGCAGCTTCGTGCGCGATATCCTGACCAATCAGCGCTCGCGTGCCACCGTGCGTGCCGTCGTGGAGCTGGCCAGGGGATTCGGCATCGATACCGTGGCCGAGTTTGTTGAGACCAAGGAGGTCGCCAACGCGGTGCGCGAGCTCGGTGTCGATTACGCGCAGGGTTACGCCTTCAGCATTCCCGAGCCGCTGCGCGACGTATTGGAGCGGCTCAATCAGGACGAATCAAGGCTGCTGCACGGACTGGCCATGGAGTTTTGAGCCCGCCGCTCTTTAGCTATCGAAGGGGTGATGCAGCACGATCATGTCCTCGCGTTCAGGGCCGGTGGAAATCAATTCCAGCCGCGCTTTGAGCAGCTCCTGTATGCGCTCGAGGTAGCGGCGCGCGTTTAGGGGCAGCGCGCTGTGCTCGCGCAGCCCGACGGTGCTCTGCTTCCACCCAGGCATCTCCTCATAGACCGGTTCCACCTCGGCATAGGCATCGGCGAAGAGTGGCGGCCCAGGCAGCATCTCACCGTGCGAGCGATAGCCGACACAGATACGGATCGTATCGAGCCCGTCGAGCACGTCGAGTTTGGTCACGCATAGACCGGAAACGCTCGAGTGCAGCAGCGAGCGGCGCAGCGCCACGGCGTCGAACCAGCCGCAGCGCCGACGGCGGCCGGTGACCGAGCCGAACTCCTGGCCGACGCGCGAGAGATGCTCACCGTAATCATCGAACAGCTCAGTCGGAAATGGTCCGGCGCCGACCCGTGTGGTGTATGCCTTCACGATTCCGAGCACGTGATCAAACACGAGCGGACCGACACCCGTGCCGGTGGCTGCGCCGCCAGCGGTCGTATTCGATGCGGTCACGAACGGGTAGGTACCCACATCGACGTCCAGCATCGCGCCCTGCGCGCCCTCGAACAGCACATTGGCCTGCCGCTCGCGCAATTGTGCCAACGCGCCGGTGACATCGAGCAACAATGGCCGCAGGCGCTCGACGAACTCCAATTGCTCGTCGAGAGTGCGCTGAAAATCCACCGGCGGTTGCATGAAGTAGCGCTGCAGAACGAAATTGTGGAAGTCCAGCACCTCGCCGAGCTTCGCGGCGAAGCGCTCGCGCTGGAACAGGTCGGCCACGCGTACCGCGCGGCGCGCCACCTTGTCTTCATAGGCAGGCCCGATGCCGCGTCCGGTGGTACCGATTGCATTCACGCCGCGGGCCGCCTCGCGCGCACGATCCAGCGCCGCGTGCGAGGGCAATATCAGCGGACACGCCGGTGAGATGCGCAGTCGCTCGAATACGGGCACGCCCTGCGCACGCAGCATCTCGGCCTCGCGGAACAGCGCCTCGAGCGACAGCACGACGCCGTTGCCGATCAGGCACTGCACACCCGCGCGCAGGATGCCCGATGGAATCAGCGACAGCACCGTCTTGTGGCCATCGATGACCAGCGTATGCCCGGCATTGTGCCCGCCCTGGAAGCGCGCGACCGCGGCAGCGCGCTCGGTCAGCAAATCGACCGCCTTGCCCTTACCCTCATCGCCCCACTGCATGCCGATGACGATGACGAAGCGACCCATCAGGAGCGCACCAGGAACAGTATGGCAAGTCCGACCAGGATGCTGAAGAAGCCCCCCAGACGCAGCTCACGCTCCTCCATGGCAGACAGCTTCGCCAGCAGTCGCTTCATGCCTACCGGGTTCATGAAGGGCACGATCCCCTCAATGATGCAGACGATGGCCAGTGCGGCCAGCAGATCCGTCCAGTCAAGCCTCACGGAGCATCCCGATGCCGCGCTAGCGCCCGCTGGCGCTGTGCAGGTATTTGAAGAACTCACCCTCCGGCGAGAGCACCAGGATGTCGCCCTCGCGCCCTAAGGTGTGTTTGTATGCCTCCAGACTGCGATAGAACGCCGCGAATTCCGCATTGACACCATAGGCCCTGGCGTAGGCGAGCGCTGCGTTCGCATCCGCCTCGCCACGCACGCGCTGAGCCTCGCGCGTCGCGTCGGCCAGAATCTGCGCGCGCTTGTGCTCCGCATCGTCTCGAATCTTATCGGCCTGCGCGCTACCTTGGTCCCGCAACTGCTGCGCCTGCGCAACCAGGTTCTGCTGCATGCGCTGGTAGACCGCATTAGCCACATCATCGGGCAAGTCGATACGCTGCAATTGCGCATCCACGAACTCGACGCCAAGCGCCGCGGCCTGCGAGCGCAGGGCCTCGAGGCTGGCTGCGCCGGACAGTAGCTGCGCATTGCCGATGATCGCGGCGAGCGGCGCGGCGGCGACCAGGCTCTTGAGCCGCTCGCGCACGACGTCGGCCAGACGCGCGGCGACCACATCCTCATCGCCGCCAGTGGCCTGCAGATAGCGCGTCGCGTCGCTAAGCCGCCACTTGACGTAAAAGTCGACGTTCAGCGACTTCTGATCCTGCGACAGCAAGCCCTCACCGGGGAACACGTGGGTGATCACGCGGTTATCAAAGCGGCGCACGCTATCGAACGGGGATTTTACGTGCGCTCCGGGTCCGTACTGGGCGCTCTGGGGTTGACCGAAGCGCGTGAGCAAGGCGACCGTGCCCTGATCGACCATGAACAGCGAGCGCCACAGCAATACAGCGATCAACGCCACCGCGAGCGAGATGGACAGGCGCGTGTACATCAGCGCTCCGGCCGCTCGCGGTTGCGCGCGTCTTCGGCTGCAGCCGCGTCGCTGCCCGGCGCAGGCGCCGCGCTTGCGCCGCTTGCGGCCCCCGCAGCGGCTGGCACGGGGCTCTGCGCGCCAGCGCGCAGAGCCTCGGCGAGCTTGTCCAGCGGAATGTAGATCATGTTGCCATTGCCGGCCTTGGTGTCGATGAAAATTTTGTGTGCATGTGAAAGGATGCCTTCCATGGTCTCCAGATACATGCGGCTGCGCGTGACCTCGGGCGCGCGCGCATAGGCCAGCGCGAGCAGCGTGAAGCGCTGCGCTTCCCCTTCCGCCGCCGCTACGGTCTGAGTTGCATAGACCTGCGCGTCGCTCAGTTGCCGCTGCGCCAGGCTCTGCGCCTTGGGCAAAACGTCGCTCGCGTACGCCTGCGCTTCAGCCACGACGCGCTGACGCTCTTCAGCGGCCTTAGTCGCCTCGCGCTGCGAGGCCAGCACCGCGTCGGGCAACTGCACATCGCTCAGAGCAACACTCGTAATGGCAATGCCGGCGCCATAGGCGTCGAGACCTTGCTGGATGCGCGCGCGTCCCTCGGTGCTAATGCGCGAGCGAGCCACGCCATCGGTCAGCGCCGCGAGCGAATCGGCCCCGACCAGCTCGCGTATGACGGTCTCGCTCACTTGGCGCAAGCTCGCTTCGGGCTCGTGCACTTGGAACAGGAATTGCTGCGGGTTGGCGATGTGGTACTGCACGGACCAGCTGATATCGATCAAACCCTGGTCTGAGGTCAGCATCAGCGCCTTGGAATTCACCCCGTCGATGGTGGCGACATCCAGCTTGGTCACGGTTTCGATCGGCCACGGCCAGTGCCACCCCTGCCCGGGTTGCTCGGTGACGATGTAGCGGCCGAAGCGCTGCACGACGCCACGCTCGTTCGCGCCAATCTGGTAGTAACCACTGGCCAACCACAGCGCGACGATGAGCAGCGCGAGACTGAGCGCCGCGGTGCCGCGCCCGCCGCCGGGATGCCACAGACGCTGCGCCTGACGCTGCAGGCGGCGCAGCAGCTCATCAAGCGAATTGCTGTCCGGTGCTCCCCGTGGCGCCGGCCTCTGCTTGTCCTC
>JBEKWD010000093.1:0-7990 GCA_049513435.1 Steroidobacteraceae bacterium
TGCCTGTGCCGGCAGGGTCAGCAGCGCGGCTGCGCAACCGAGCCATAGGCTATGTACCGAAGAACGGAAAATGTTTGCCAAAGCGCCCCGGATCCCGGGGCGCTTATCGCCTTGCAGAATATGCATAAATGCTCCCTAGTAGACTGTTCGGCCGCGCGCCCACTTCGTGGGCGGCGACTCGGAAGCGCAGTCTTTTTCACGACCAATAACTTTGCAGAACCGGCTCGCGCCTCAACCAGAGCAACTTGGCGAGAGAACAATACTCAAGTTAAAGGAGACCAAAACCCAAGCCAGAGAGACCAATTTGATTTAGAGGCGGCGCGAACGGAACTGCTCCCTTAGGCGCCTAGCATAAACACATTTTAATTCGACGCAACAATATGTTGTGTCAGAGCAACTTTGGGTGCGAACGTCATCTCGGCTGCTTGCCGAGCAACAAAATCTGCGGTCTAATGCGCGGCTGTCAGTGGGCCGGGTGTCGCATCATCACAACAAATGCTGATGTGCGAACGGCTCAGGCGCGGGGGATTCGACTCAGTTAATCACCGGTCCCGCAGCCGCCGCGCCAAACAGGCGATGCTCGATCCGATCTCCGACATGAATCCCCAGCCTGGCGCACACGCCGCCGGAGAGCTCGAGCACGGCTTTGACCGGGGTTGGCGTAGAGATCAGGTCCTGGGATTGCGGCGTCGTATTTTCGCGGATGTAAACGATACGGCCCTGCGCATCGATGAACAGCATGTCCAGCGCAATCAGCGTGTTTTTCATCCACATGGTCATCACCTGCGGTGCGGCCTGCGGAAACAGCATGCCGTGATCGGGCGGCAGCCAGCGTACAAACATCAGACCCTGCTGCTCGCGCGCCTGCGAGTCGGCGATCCAGACGCTGAACCATTCAAGGCCAGCGTGAGTGCGTATGCCCATTTGCGTGCTGGGAAACTGCTCGATGTTCTCGGGTGCGCTCGCGGCGCGGGCAACCCCGGCAGCGCTCGTCAATGCGACGGCCCAGAGCAGCCAGGCGGCGAGCCGCAGGCTGTAGCGGCGTGCTTCAGGTCCGGTAGGCAGGGGCATCAGGCGCATCACCTTCATATAATACCGATCCGGCAAAGTCGAAGCGGCTCAGCAGTATGCCTGCACCGCCATCCGCGGCCGCTGCAGGCGCCACGCAGAACCCGCGACCCGAGATACGCAGGCGCTGACCGGCGGGGGATGACTGTATCGGCGTCTCGCTGAGCTCATCGACCGTGCATTTATCCTCACCGCGCGTCGAGTAGATCTTCGATTCGCCTTCGAAGATGACTGTCACGTTGACCGGCAGGTCCCGTGCGCTACCGGTCTGCAGCGCCCCAGCAATGCCGAATACGAATCGCAGATGCTGTCCACCCGGCAGCGCCGGCCCGGCGAAGGTCAGACGCACCCCGCGCTGGTCCGGGCGCGGACCGCCATCGCATTGCAGTTCGCGATCCTGCCAGTCGATATCAAGATTCTGCGCCCCGCGCAGGCGCGCCCGCAGATAGCCATCGTGGCTCGGCAGGCAGCCCGTAGCCGCGGCTGGTGCGGCCGCCGCCGCGGGCGCAGAAGCAGCCGCTACCGAGGACTGGCTCGCCGTATCGCGGTCGCACCCCACCAGCGCTAAGGCGAGGCCACAGAGTAAAGGCGCGCAGTGACTCGTGTTCACGATCTCCTGGGGGCGGCGAATTGGGGTACTGCCATTCGGCGGCGCCGGTGAGTATAGCGAGGCCGCCCGCTGCCTTGTTCTAAGCGCGTCACGGCGAGCGCGACACGCCGCACAGGTTACGGCGGCGCCAGCTGCTAGAATTTTGCGCCATGGATCGCAGACAGTTTCGCACCAGGGCCAGCCTGGCAAAGCAGCTCATCGAGGTCCATCCGGTCGTACCGGCGGGGTTGGCCCGGCTCATGGAGCTGTCCAACAACCTGTTTTTCAGCTGGCATCGTCCGACGCGCGCCCTGTTCCAGGATCTGGATCCTGAGGTCTGGAACCAGACCAACGGTAATCCGCGCCTGGTGCTGCGCTGTGTCGATCAGGAAAAACTCGATCGCGCGGCCGCCGATCCGGCTTATCTGGAGCGCTATCGGCAGGTGCTCAATACCTTTGATGCCTACCTCGCGGCTCCGCCTCCGCGCGAGGACGAGCCATTGGTGGCGTATTTCTGCGCCGAATATGGCTTTCACGAGAGCTTTCCGATCTATTCGGGCGGCTTGGGCGTCCTCGCCGGAGATCACTGCAAGGCCGCCAGCGATGAGCGGCTCAATTTCGTTGCGGTGGGGTTGCTCTACACCGAGGGCTACTTCATCCAATCGGTCGATAGCGAGGGCGTGCAGCGCGCCAATTACGTCGATAGCGATCCGCGCGATCTGCCGGTCGAGGCAGTGCGCGATGCCGATGGACAATGGCTGCGCGTGCAGGTGCCGATTGCCGGCCGCGCCGTGTACACGCGCATCTGGCGTGCAAAGGTCGGCCGCGTGTCGGTGTACCTGCTCGATACGAACTGTCCGGAAAATTCCCCCGAGGATCGGGATATCACCCATCGGCTGTACGGCGGGGACGGCTCGGTGCGCATCCGTCAGGAGATGGTTCTGGGGCTCGGCGGCGTGCGCGCGCTGCGCGCGCTGGGTCTGGCACCGGCCGCCTGGCACATCAATGAGGGGCACGCTGCCTTCATGATTCTCGAGCTCGCACGCGAGGGTATCGCGAGCGGCCTGGATTTCGCGGCGGCGCTGGAAGCGGCTGCCGCTCAGTGCGTGTTCACCACGCATACGCCGGTGTCGGCCGGGCACGATGCCTTCGATATCGGGCTCTTCGCGCACTGCTTTCAGGACATCGTAACGGGGCTCGGCGTCTCGATGGAGCGCGTGCTCGATCTGGGCCGCACCGCCAATGCGCCGCATGCCTTCAACATGACGCATCTGGCCCTCAATGGCGCACGGCGCATCAACGGTGTGAGCCGCCTGCACGGGGCGGTCTCGGCCGGACTGTGCGCGGAGCATTGGCCTGAAGTGCCGCCGGCGGAGAACCCGGTAGGCTACGTGACCAATGGCGTGCACGTGCCCACCTTTCTGGCGCAGACCTGGAGCCGGTTTTTTGATGACAAACTCGGTCCGCAATGGCGCGAGCGACTCTCGGACGTCGCCTTCTGGCGTGCGCTGGCCGATGTACCGGACCACGAGTACTGGCTGACCGCGCAAAAAGTAAAGGCGACCATGGTCGACGGCGTGCGTGCGCGCTTGCGGCGCGAGTACGCGGCCAAGGGCTTGAGCCAGGCGCAACTGCGCCACGTCACGCGGCTACTCGATCCGGAGCGCCCCACCACGCTCACGCTCGGCTTCGCGCGCCGCTTTGCGACCTATAAACGTGCGGCGCTGCTGTTGCGCGATCGCGCGCGGCTCGCGCGCCTGGTCAATGACCCGGTGCGCCCCGTATTGTTCCTGTTCGCCGGCAAGGCTCACCCGGCCGATGAGCCGGGCCAGCAGGTGCTGCGCGAGATCAAGCAGCTGAGCCTGACGCCGGAATTTGCCGGCAATCTGGTTTTTCTCGAGGACTACGACCTGCAGCTGGGACGCTGGCTCGTATCCGGCGTCGACGTCTGGCTCAACAATCCGGTTGCACCGATGGAAGCGAGCGGCACCTCTGGTATCAAGGCGGCAGTCAATGGGCGCCTGAACTTGAGCATTCTGGATGGCTGGTGGGCCGAGGGTTTCGAGCAGGACAACGGCTGGGGCATTCCTGCCGCCGACGCGCTGGATGCTGAGCGTCGCGATGCGCTGGACTGCGCGGACATGCTCGACGTGCTCGAGGAGGAGGTCGTGCCCCTCTACTATGCGCATAACGCGGATGGCTATTCAGGCGAATGGGTGCGACGCTGCAAGCGCGCGATGATGAGCGTGATCCCGAATTTCAACATGGGCCGGGTCGTGCAGGATTATGCGCGCGGCCTCTACTACCCGGCCGCCGCGCAATATCAGCGCATGCTGCAAGGCGGCCTCGGGGCGATCACGGCGTTCGCGCACTGGAAGCAGCGGGTGCGCGAGCTATGGCCGGGGGTGCAGCTGCGACGCATGTCCGATGCGCCGCGCGAGTTGCCGCGCGCCGGGGTCTTGAACCTGCAGATCGCCGCTACGCTCAATGGCCTGTCCGCCCAGGACGTGTGCGTCGAGTTCGTGGCGCAGCGCGTGCTGCCGCGTTACCGGACTGAATCCCCGGCTTTGTCCTCGTTTCGCGGCGAGTCCGACCATGTCTGGCGCTGTGCCTTGAGCACCACGGGCGCGACCGATGCCGACGGCGCCACCCTCTACGCGCTGCAGGCCGCGCCACCGACCGCCGGGCAGTTTGCATTCGAGCTGCGCATTTATCCCTATCACGCACTGCTGGCGCATCCGCTCGAGCTCGGGCTGCTCAAGCGCTTGTAGGGGCGTCGCGGCGGCGTGCAAATCTGCCCGCGGGACGTAGAGACGGGGTTGCAATGCCATGTACACTAGATCGTACCGTCGCTTGATCCAAGCCCATGGCTAAACAGCAGTCGCGCGCTTCCTCCGGGCGCTACGTCAGCCGATTGACGAGCGGCGCGCTCGCCGTGGTCATGGCCGGTGGACGCGGCGAGCGGCTCAAGGATCTGACGCTGCACCGCTGCAAGCCCGCCACGCCGTTTGGCGGCAAGTTCCGCATCATCGATTTCGTGCTCTCCAACTGCGTCAACTCCGGCATTCGCCAGATCTTCCTGATGACGCAGTACAAGGGCCAATCACTGATACAGCATGTGCAGCGCGGCTGGAGTTATCTGCGCGGTGAATTTGGCGAGTTCATCGACGTCGTGCCGGCGCAGCAGCAGGTGGGCCCGCACTGGTATCGCGGCACTGCGGACTGCGTCTACCAGAATCTGGATCTCATACGCGCGCTGCGGCCCAAGCACGTGCTGGTACTGGCCGGCGATCATATCTACAAGATGGACTACGGTCCGATGATCGCCTACCACGTGGAGAAGGGCGCCGATATCACGGTCGGTGTCGTCGAGGTGCCGGTTGAGCGCACGCGCGAATTTGGCGTGCTCTCGGTCACTGAATACAACCGCGTCACGAAATTCAAGGAAAAGCCGAGCCATCCGGACACCATCCCGGGTCGGCCCGATGTCGCCCTGGCCTCGATGGGTATCTACATCTTCAACGCCCGCCTGCTCGAAAAGCTGCTAATCGCCGATGCTTCGGACGACAAGTCGCAGCACGACTTCGGCAAGAACGTCATTCCCAGTGCCATCGACGTGCTGCAGGTGGTCGCTTATCCCTTCACCGACGTGAAGACACGCGCGCAAAATTACTGGCGCGACGTCGGTACCGTGGACGCGTTCTACGATGCGAACATCGAGCTCGTGCACGTGGCCCCTGAGCTCAATCTGTATGACGAGGAATGGCCTATCTGGACTTATCAGTTGCACCAGCCGCCGGCGAAATTCGTGCTCGATGAGGACGGCCGGCGCGGCGCAGCGGTCAATTCCATGATCGCGGGCGGCTCGATCATCTCAGGCGCGCTGGTGAATCAATCACTGTTGTTCTCCAACGTCAGGGTCGATGAGCGCTCCACGATCTTTCGCTCGGTGGTGCTCTCCAGCGTCAAGATCGGCGTGGGCTGCAATATCAAGAATGCGATCCTCGATGAGGGCTGCGAGATCCCGGACGGCATGCAGATCGGCATCGACGCCACCGCCGACGCGGCGCGCTTCCATGTGACCGATCATGGCGTGGTGCTCGTGACTCCCGACATGCTCGCCAGGCTGACCGCGCGGCGCGCGTGAGCGCAGCGGTGCGGCTGCTCGAACATCGGCGCGCGGGCGCGCTGCTGCATCCGACATGCCTGATGGATGGGCCCGCGGCGATGCCGGCGCGTGGCGCGCTCGGGGCGGCCGCGCGCACTTTCATCGATTGGCTGGCGCAGGCCGGTTTTTCGGTCTGGCAGATGTTGCCCTTGGGGCCGCCCGGAAAAGATGGCTCGCCATACTGGGTACGCTCGGATTTTGCCGGACACGTCGCGCTGATCGATCGCAACGAGTTGCCGAATCTGGATGCGCAACGCGCCGACTACGAGGCCTTTCGGGGCGCGAGCCGCGCGTGGCTCGATGACTATGTGCTGTTCGAGGCTCTGTCCGAGCGCCTGCAGAGCCCATGGTGGCAATGGCCGACGCCATTGCGCGAGCGCTCGCCCAAGGCGCTGGCGCGCGAGTCCAGCGAGCAGGCCCCGCAGCTCGAGCGCCGGTGCGTCGAGCAATGGTATTTTGACTGGCAATGGCGTGCGCTGCGCCGCTATGGGGCCGAGCGCGGCGTGTATCTGTTCGGTGATCTGCCGATTTACGTCGCACCGGACTCCGCGGCCACCTGGTCGCAGCCCGCGCAGTTTCAGCTCGATGCCCAAGGACGAGCGACCGCGGTGGCGGGCGTGCCGCCCGACTACTTTGCGACCGACGGGCAGCTTTGGGGCAATCCGCTCTACGACTGGCAGCAGGCCGAACGCGATCACTTCGCATTCTGGCGTGCACGCCTCGCCCATCAACTGCGGCGCTTTGATCTCGTGCGCATCGATCATTTTCGGGGTCTGGCGGCTTATTGGTCGGTACCGGCCGGCGCGGCCACCGCGCGTGAGGGGCACTGGGTGCAGGCACCGGGCGCGGCGCTGTTTACAGCGCTACGCGCGGATTTTCCCGAACTACCCTTGGTAGCCGAAGATCTCGGAGTCATTACCGCCGATGTGGTGCAATTGCGCCGCACCTTTGGATTGCCCGGCATGCGGGTGCTGCAGTTCGGTTTCGATGGCTCGCCGGATAACCCGCATCTGCCGCACAACTATTCAACCGACGTCGTGGCGTATGCAGGCACACACGATAATGACACGACGCTGGGATGGTATCGCAGCCTCGCGCCACAGGAGGCTGGGCGCGTGGAGTTTTTTCTGCGCGCCGACCCGAGTCAGCTGCTCGAGGCAATGCTGCGCGCGATCCTCGAATCGGTCGCGCAACTGGCTATCCTCTCGGTCCAGGACCTGTTACATCTGGGCTCCGAGGCGCGCTTCAACACACCCGGCACGGTCGCCGGAAATTGGAGCTGGCGCCTGCCCGCAGGTAGCCTGACCGGGCCGCTCGCCGGCCAGTACGCGGCGTTGAATCAGGTGTTTGCTCGCCGTCGCGGCCCAGGGGGCTGAACATGAGGCAGGCACTGGCGCTCGCGCTGTGGCTCGCTGTGTCGTGCAGCGCGCTGTGCGGCGGTTGCGCCGCGCTGGTACCGAAGCTCGAGGCGCCACAATTGCAGCTCGTCGGCGTGACTCTCGAGGGCGGCGATGCGCAGCAGCAGCAGATTCGTCTCGCATTGCACGTCGTCAACCCGAACCCTCGCGTGATCGAGGTGCGCGCCATCGAGTGCGCGCTGGAGATCGAGGGTCAGCCGATTGCTCAAGGTACGACCGCGGCAGCCATTACGCTGCCCGCGATGGGGGAGACCGACTTCGATCTGAACGTGAGCGCTCATCTCAATGATGCGCTCGGGCCATTACTCATGGCTCGCATTCTTCACAACCCGCTGCGCTATCGCCTGTATGGCCAGGTTCATCTGGGCAGCGGCATCCTGCGCAACATACCCTTCGACCAGAACGGACAATTTCGCCTCTAAAGCGCGCGAGCGCGCCGCAGGCGGCGCTTGGCCCTACTGCGTCAGCAAGCGCTCGTAGGCCGCGATGTAGTGCTCCACCGATCGCTTCCACGAGAAATCCGCGGCCATGGCGTTGTGCACGAGTCGCTGCCATAGCGCCGGCTGGGCGTACAGATCCAGCGCAGTGCCGACGGCCCACATCACCGCTCCGGTGTCGTAATCGTTGAATACCACGCCGGTGCCCTGGCCGGTCGCGGCGTCGAACTGCTGCACGGAGTCGGCCAGCCCGCCAGTGCGCCGAACGATCGGTATGGTGCCGTAGCGCAGGCTGTACATCTGATTCAAC
>JBEKWD010000094.1:0-7952 GCA_049513435.1 Steroidobacteraceae bacterium
GCGGGCGCACTCGCCCGAGCCGCTCAGAACTTTGCGTACGACGTCGGTCAGCGGAAAGACCTCAAGCAGGTAACTCAGGCTGGCCCCGCAGGCGGGCACCGAGCCTTCAGGCAGGTGCTGGATCCACAGGTGGCGGCCCGCGACCAGCATGGTCGCCAGCGCAGCCAGCAGCAATGCCGCGCCATAGATGCGCGCGCCGATTCGAGCCGGGTTCTGCAGCGTCGCGAGCAGAAACAATACAGCGCAGGCGCCGATACCAATGCGCTGAAAGATACACAGTGGGCAGGGCTCGAGTCCGAGCACGACCTGCGCGTACCAGGCGTAAGCGAGCATTGCGGCGCAGGCCAGCAGGCCCAGGCCGTTGAGCACACGCCGGCGCATTAGCGGGCGCGGGCGGCGGCGCGCTCGGCCAGCTCGCGCTCGACATGGTCGAGCGAGGTATGGCGTACGTCCTTGCCGTGCACCGTGTAGATCACATACTCGCAGATGTTCTTGGCATGATCGCCGATGCGCTCGAGTGAGCGCACGACCCACATCACGTCAAGCGCGCGCCGGATCGTACGCGGATCCTCCATCATAAAGGTGATGCACTGGCGCTGGATCGCCTCGTACTCCTCATCGACCACGCGATCCTGCCGACAAGTCTTGAGTGCGGTATCGGCATCGAGGCGCGCGAAGGCATCGAGCGTATCGTGTACCAGGATCTGCACGGTCCGCCCCAGATGGCGCACTTCGCGGTAGCGGTTTGGCGGCCGCTCGAGCGTCGCCAGGCGCGTGGCGATCAGGGCGATCTTTTCGCATTCATCGCCGATGCGCTCGAGGTCGGTGATGGCTTTGATCGTCGCCACGATCATGCGCAGGTCACCGGCCGCCGGGGCGCGCGTGGCCAGAATGCGGCTGCATTCCTCGTCAATGGACAGTTCCATGCCATTGACCTTGTAATCATCGAGCGCCACGGCGCGCCCGAGTGCGCTGTCACCCTCGACCAGCGCGGTCAGGCTGCGACTGAGCTGCTCTTCGACGAAGCCCCCCATCGCGAGCACCTTGCCGCGCACGCGCTCGAGCTCTTCATTGAAGCGCGTGGAGGTATGGTGCGAGAGATCAGCGGCTTGCATCGCTTCTCGAATATAACGCAACGCTTCGGCGTGTGCGCGCGATGAATGTCGCAGCTTGCAGAAGTTTTTTACCCGGCGCCGCCCGCCGCCACGTAGGCCACACTCTGCAAGCGCTCGGGCGGAAAATGGCAGGTGAAGGTGCTGCCGCGACCTTCCTCGCTCTCAATCGAGAGCTGTGCACCGTGACGTTGCAAGACGTGCTTGACGATGGCTAGACCCAGTCCCGAGCCGCCGGTCGCGCGGCTGCGGCCGGCATCGACCCGGTAAAAGCGCTCCGTGAGTCGCGGAATATGATCCGCAGCGATGCCGATGCCGGTGTCCTGCACCGAGAAGTGCCCGCCCTTTGCGTCCGTCCACCAGCGCATGTGCAGCGCGCCTTCGGGCGGGGTGTACTTGGCGGCATTGTCGACCAGATTGGTAAAGGCCGAGTGGATCAGAGCGTCCTCACCGAGCAGCTTCAGGCTCGATTCGGCGTGCACCAGCACTTGCGCCGGGTGCACCGCGCGCGCCAGCACGTCCTGGCGCAGCTGCGCCATGAGTGCGATGACGTCGATGAGCTCGCTCTGGGCAGCGCGGTCGGAGGACTCCAACTGCGAGAGCTCCAGCAGATCCTGCACGATGCCGCTCATGCGCAACGCCTGCCGACGCATCTCGTGGAGAGGCGCAGCCAGGGTCGGATCAAGATTGGTCTCCTGAGTCAGGGTCTCGAGATAGCCCGAGATCACGGTGAGCGGGGAGCGCAGCTCGTGCGAGGCGTTGGCCACGAAGTCCTTGCGCATCGACTCGAGCCGAGCCTGACGGGTCACGTCGCGTACCAGCGCCAACAATTGGCCAGCCCCGTAGGGCACGATCTGCAGCGACAGGTACTGTTGCTCGGCCCCGAGCGTCGAGTGCAGTATCACGGGCAGCGCGTACTCACCGCGGCGCAGGTAGCGTACGAATTCGGGTGAGCGCACCAGATTTTCCAGCCGCAAGCCGATGTCGCCCTTGCCGCGCAGATTCAGCAGTCGCGCCGCGGTGCGGTTGAACCAGAGGATCTCGGCCTGCGGATTGAGCACCACGACGCCATCGGGCATGGCGGCCGTGGAGCGACGCAACTCGCGCAACAGGCGCAGCAGGCGTTGTTTGTGGAACTGCTTGCGCCGGTAGAGCCGCACCACCAATGCCACCAGATCGCCCCAGGGACCCCCCAGCTCGGGGGCAAGCTCAGGCGCATCACCACGCAGCCAGCGCAATACGCGTAGCAGGCCGGCCAGTTGCGCGGCCAGATAAATTCCCAGCGCTATGGCCAGCCCGGCCCACGGAGCATGGGCGAGGAATCCCAGCCCGAGCCCGAGCCCGATCGCCGTGCACACGCGAACGCTTAAGAACAGCCAACCGGAAGAGTTCATCGGGAGCGAATGTACCGGATTGCTCGCGGCACGCCCTGGCAGAATCCTCGAATTTCAGGGTTCAGTGCGAGCCGAGAATCGATAACCTGCACCACGCACAGTCTGCACCAATCGGTCGTAGCCAAAATCCTCGAGCGCGCGGCGCAAGCGGCGTACATGAACGTCGATCGTGCGCTCCTCGACATAGACGTTCCCGCCCCAGACTCGGTCGAGCAGTTGCTCGCGACTGTAGACCCGCTCCGGGTGCGTCATAAAGAACTCGAGCAGCCGATATTCGGTGGGACCCAGTGCGACCGTGCGATCGGCGACCATCACGCGATGTCCGGCACGATCCAGGCTGAGCTCGCCAAACTGGATCCGCTCGCTCTCGTCAGGGCCTCCGCTGCGCCGCAGCACTGCGTTGACGCGCGCGATCAGCTCGCGCGGCGAAAACGGCTTGGTCATGTAATCGTCTGCACCCCCCTCCAGACCGGCGACCTTGTCGCCCTCCTCCGCGCGCGCCGTCAGCATGATTACCGGCAAATCTCGGGTCTCGCGTTCTCGCTTGAGTGAGCGGGTTAATTCAAGCCCGCTCGTATCCGGCAGCATCCAATCGATCAGGATGAGATCAGGCCGGCGGTCGGCAAGCGCCGCGCGAGCGCCCCGGCAATCCTCAGCCTCACGCACCTCGAAGCCCGCGCGCTTGAGGCCGAACGCGATCATCTCGCGGATCGGCCGCTCATCTTCGACGATTAAAATCTGCTTTGAAGTCATATTGTTGCGACCAGTTCTGCGCACGTTAAGGGTCACATGTTGCAGTGGTATGACGCCGGCCACGATTTTGTCAGTTTCACGACGCCGCCGCGCTCACGATTGAGGCGTTGCAACATCGTTGCGCAGATACACCGGCTCAGCCGCATCGGGCGCGACGGCTGCCGCCAGACCATCCAGGGCGGCCAATTGAGCCACTTCCAGAGCCCTCGGCCGCAGTTGTCCCCAGATCGGGGCAAGCTCGAAGCGGCTGGAGAGCCCCTCGTAGACTTCGAAGCCCGAGCCCGCGCCGCAGACCGGGCCGCCGAGCCAGTGCGCTGGCAAGCGCACTGCATCCGGAGCGCTTACCGCCTCAAGAGCCGGCGGCACTTGCTCGCCGCTGCGCTCAAAGCAGCCCCAATAGACCTCTCCCATGCGCGCATCCTGGCATATCAAGGCGCGCGCCGGCGCACCCGTCGCGCCCATCGCCCGCAACGCGAGCGCGCGCAGATCCGAAATCGGCAGCAACGGCAAGCCGACGGCGAGGCCGAGGCCTTGCGCGACCGCGAGCGCCAATCTCACACCGGTGAAGGCTCCAGGCCCGCATCCGAAAGCGATCGCATCCAGGCCCTTGAGCGATAGGGCCGACTCGGCCAGCAACTGCTCGATCATGCCGAGGATCAGCTCGCCTGAGCCACGCGCGCGTTCGCACTCGCGCGTCTGGCACACACCTTCGATGCACAATGCAGCCGAGCACAGCTCGGTCGCGGTATCGAGCGCCAGCAGCTTCACGCTGGCAGTGAGCGCAACGGCGCGGCGCTGCGCTCAGCGGCAAGCTCGCGCAGCAGCGCCAAGGCGGGGGCTTGTTCGCGCACCACCGACATGGCCGGCAGGCTCGAGCGAAACACGCGCCCGTAGCCGCGCTCGCTCAGACGAGGATCACAGACGACCACGACGCCGCGGTCCTCTTCGCTGCGGATCAGTCGGCCGACGCCCTGCTTGAGGGCCAGCACGGCCTCGGGCAACTGATAGTCCTTGAAAGCGCTTACCCCCTGTGACTGCAGATGCTCGATACGCGCCTTCACGACCGGATCCTCGGGGGAGGCAAATGGCAAGCGGTCGATCAGTACCAGACGCAGCGCCGAGCCCTGTACGTCGACCCCTTCCCAGAAGCTCGCGCTGCCGAGTAGAACCGCCCGACCGCTCGCGCGAAATCGACGCAATAACTGCTCACGCGGCGCGCGGCCCTGCACCAGTAACGGCCATTGCGCGCTCAGTTGGCCTTCGAGCATGAGCGCTGCCGCGCGCAAGGCGCGATGACTCGTGAAGAGCAGGAAAGCCCCGCCGCCGGCGGCCTCGAGCAACGGCAGTGCAGTGGCGACCACAGCTTCGGTAAACCCCGGACTGGACGGGGATGGCAGACCCGAGGGCAGGTAGAGCAGCGCCTGGCGCTGATAATCGAATGGACTCTCGACGCGAAGCGTCGCGGCGGCCTGCAGCCCGAGACGGTTCGCGAAATGACTGAAGTCCTCGCCAACCGCGAGCGTCGCGGAGGTAAAGATCCAGGCGCTGCGATGCGCTGATAACAGCGCGCTGAAGCGGGTCGAGATGTCATAGGGCAGCAGTCGCAATTGAAAGCCATGCTCGTGCGCGAAGGCGGTGCGGGCGCCAGGACAGGCGTCGGGGCCCGATACATCCAGCAATTGCCTGAGCGTGGCAGCGATGGCTTGCGCGCGGCTGCCACACTGCTGCAGTCCGGCAGCGGCTGCACCCTCGCTCCAGTGCGTCGCACAGGCGCTCAGCGCCGCCCCGAGCTGCTCGATGCCCATCAAGATTGCGGGCTCGAGCTCGCGCCACGCGAGCTGGCGCTCCTGCGTACCAAATGCCGCATAGGATTGCGCGAGGGCCTGCTCGAGCGTCATGAGCCACTGCGTCTCGCTGCCCGCCTCCAGGCCCTCGGCCCGAAGCTGTGCGCGCAGATCGCTGATCAGCAGCTCGACCTGACGGCCGCTGGCGCTGAGCCCGAAGAACTCGCTGGCAAGATCGGGCAGCTGATGAGCTTCATCGAGAATCACGGCATCGACGCTTGGCAGCAGATCCCCGAACCCATCCTCCTTGAGCGCCAGATCGGCGAGCAACAGGTGGTGGTTGACCACGACGATGTCGGCTTCCAGCGCCGCGCGACGCGCCTCGAATACATGACAGGCTGAGTACTGCGCGCAGCGCGCGCCCGAGCAGTTCTCGCGCGTAGAGGTAATCTGCGCGCGCAGTGGATGCGAATCGGCGAGCTCAGGTAGCTCGGACAGATCACCGCTGCGCGTGCGCCGCGACCAGAAGCCGATCTGCTCGCGCAGCGGATCGCTCAGGGCTGGCAGCTCGGCTTGCTGTGGCCCGCATTGCTCGAGCCGCGCGCGGCACAAGTAGTTGGAGCGCCCTTTGAGCAGCGCCACGCGCACGGGTCGTCCCAGCGCGCCGGCGAGCAGGGGCAAATCGCGATGAAACAGCTGATCCTGCAAGGTGCGCGTGCCGGTCGAGATCAGTACGCGCCGCCCGGACAATAGCGCCGGCACCAGATAAGCGAAGGTCTTGCCGGTGCCCGTGCCTGCTTCCACGAGCAGGCATTCGCACTGCGCCAGGGCAGCACTGATGCGCGACGCCATCTGCTGCTGCGTTGGCCGGGCGCGAAAACCCTCCAGGGCCGAGGAAAGCGGTCCCCCATCGGCAAATATGCTGGCGATTGCTGTCATAACTGTTGGTTGTTGCGATGCAATAGAGCCGGAAGGTCCCCGCCGCAGGCTATAATTTGGCTCAAACCTTGTAGCACGCGGGAGGATACGTCATGGCTACAGCCCCACACAGCCTCGCATCCCTCGCCGAGATCTCGAAAAATGTGGCCGATTGGGTCGACAGCGTCGCGGCACTGACGCAACCAGACAAGATCTACTGGTGTGACGGCTCGCAGCAGGAATTTCAGCGCCTGCGCGGAGAGCTCAGCGCTCGCAGTGAACTGCTCAAGTTGAACCAGGAGAGCTTTCCGGGCTGCTTTCTGTATCGCTCCAATCCCAATGACGTCGCACGCGTTGAGCACGTGACGTTTATATGCTCGCGCTCGCAGGACGACGCCGGCCCGAACAATCACTGGATGGAGCCGACCGAGGCGCACGCCAAGATGCGCGAATTGTTTCAAGGTTGCATGCGCGGTCGCACGCTCTACGTCGTGCCGTATTGCATGGGCGTGCTCGATTCGCCCTACTCGCGCTGCGGCGTGGAGATCACCGACAGCGCTTACGTGGTGCTGAACATGGCGATCATGACGCGCATGGGTCGCGCGGCGCTCGAACGCATCGCCACTGAAGGCAGCTTCGTGCGCGGCCTGCACTCGATCGGTGATCTGAATCCGTCGCGCCGTTTCATCATGCATTATCCTGAGGAGCTTGCCATCGAGAGCTTCGGCTCGGGCTATGGCGGCAATGCGCTGCTGGGCAAGAAATGCCACGCCTTGCGCATCGCGAGCTGGCAGGCGCGCGATGAGGGTTGGCTGGCCGAGCATATGCTGATCGTCGGGCTGCAGAACCCTCGCGGCCAGACCCACTACATCGCCGCGGCATTCCCATCGGCGTGTGGCAAGACCAATCTTGCGATGCTGATCCCGCCCGCCTCGCTGCCGGGTTGGAAAGTCTTCACCGTCGGCGACGATATCGCCTGGCTGCACCCGGGCCCGGATGGGCGGCTTTGGGCGATCAACCCGGAGGCGGGCCTGTTTGGCGTCGCGCCCGGCACCAACCCGAAGACCAATCGCAACGCCTACGAGACCATTCACCGCGACACCTTGTTTACCAACGTCGCACTGACCGCCGATAACGAACCCTGGTGGGAAGGACTCGAGGGCAAGCCCGTCACTGACTGGCAGGGAAGGCCCTTCGATCCAGCGCGAGGTCCGGCCGCACATCCGAATTCGCGCTTCACCGTGGCGGCCAAGCGCAATCCGGCCTACAGCCCCGCCGCGGACGATCCGCGCGGCGTGCCGATCTCGGCGCTGATATTCGGCGGCCGTCGGCGCGAGCTCGCACCGCTCATCTACGAGGCGCGCAGTTGGGCACACGGAGTGCTGGTGGGCGCCTCGGTGGCCTCCGAAACCACGGCTGCAGCCACCGGCCAGACCGGTGTCGTGCGCCGCGACCCGATGGCGATGAAACCGTTCTGCGGCTACAACTTCGGCGACTACTGGGCTCATTGGTTCAAGGTCGGCGCAGCGCTCAAGAAACCGCCGCACATCTTTCACGTGAACTGGTTCCGACAGAATGCCGCCGGCGCCTACCTGTGGCCGGGCTTTGGTGAGAATCTGCGCGTGCTTGCCTGGGTGCTGGATCGCTGCGAGGGTCGCGTGGAGGCGAACGAAACGCCTATCGGCCTGCTGCCAAAGCCCGGGGATCTGCATACGGAAGGGTTGCAGATCAGCCCCGAGACAATGGCCGAGCTCAATGCCGTGCCGCATCTTGCCTGGCGCGAGGAGCTTGGGCGCTTGCGCAAGTACCTGCAAGGCTATGGCGCACGCCTGCCGGCCGCGATGCTGACCGAGCTCGAGGAACTCAAGCGCCGCCTGGGGGACTGAGAGCCTCGCGCGGGCGCGCGCGCCTTTAGCCATCCTCGCAGACGAAGTGAATCGTCAAGGGCGAGTCACGATCCGGGATGCGCCCGAGTCCAATCAAGCCCTCAC
>JBEKWD010000095.1:0-12897 GCA_049513435.1 Steroidobacteraceae bacterium
AAGAAGACGAAGAAGAAGAGCGCACCGAAGACAGGTAGCAGAAAAAATCGCGCCGCGAAGCGCGCGCCAGCCCGCAAGGCACGCCCTGAGCTTTCCCCGGGCCGCCTGCTGCAGCTGGGTCTTGGGTTCTGGGGCTCACGCACCTTCCTGAGCGCGGTCGAGCTGGGCGTGTTCTCGCTGCTGGCCAAGGGGCCGCTGGATGAGCCCCAGCTTCGCAAGCGGCTCGCGCTGCATGAGCGCTCCGCGCGTGACTTTCTTGACGCATTGGTCGCGCTCGGTGTCCTGCGGCGCGTGGCGGGCAAGTACCACAATATGCCCGACGCGAATCAGTTTCTCGACCGTGCCAAACCGGCTTATGTCGGCGGCATGCTGGAGATGGCGGCCGTGCGGCTGTACCCGTCTTGGGGCTCACTGACCGAAGCCCTGCGGACTGGAGTTCCTCAAAACGAAGCGAAGAGCGGTGGCGATGTGTTCGCCACGTTGTATGAAGACGAGGATCGGCTGCGCGGATTCCTTGCCGCGATGACCGGCGCGAGCATGGGCGCGGCGCGCGCGATCGCCGCCAAGTTTCCCTGGCGCAAGTACCAGAGCTTCGTTGACGTCGGCAGCGCACAGGGCTGCGTACCGGTTCAGGTCGCACTGGCCCATCCGCATCTGAAGGGCGCAGCGTTCGATCTACCGGTGGTCGAGCCGATCTATTTGGACTATGTGCGCTCGTTCGGTCTCGAATCGCGACTGAACTTTCACGCCGGAGATTTCTTCCGCGATCCCATGCCGTCGGCTGACGTGCTGATCATGGGACACATCCTGCACGACTGGAACCTGCAGGAGAAGCATCTGCTTTTGCAAAAGGCCTACGCCGCATTGCCCAAGCACGGCGCGCTTATCGTCTACGATGCGATGATCGATGATGCGCGCAAGAGCAATGTGATGGGGCTGCTCATGAGCCTGAATATGTTGATCGAGACGTCAGGGGGATTTGATTACACCCCATCCGACTGCCGCGGCTGGATGAAGACGACGGGATTCCGCAAGACGTCGGTCGTTGCTCTGACGCCGGTGGATTCCATGGTGATTGCCACCAAGAGCGTATAATTCGCGCCTTCGCGCCACTGCGATAACCGCCCTAACGGTTACCTCTTTATAATACTGCCAGGGGGCAAGAATGCAGATTCACATCCCGGGAGCGATCCGAGGTCCCTCAGTTCTGGCCGCGGCCGCACTGCTCGTTCTCATCGGGTCCGCCCCGGCGCGTTCTGCCGATGTCAACGCGGGCAGGACGGCATTTCGCCTGCAATGCGCCCTGTGCCACAGCGCCGAGCCGAACGATGGCGGCGGTGGCGATGCGCCTAACTTGATGACCGTTGTTGGGCGGCGCGCGGCCGGCCTACCGAATTATCCCTACTCGAAGGCGCTGACGGATTCCGGACTCACCTGGGACTCGGCTACTCTGGATCGCTTTTTGAGTTCGCCCGCAGCCATGGTGCCGGGCTCCACGATGCGCATGGCCGTGACGGAACAGGATACGCGTGCAAACATCGTGGCGTATCTTCAGTCGGTGAGCGCAACGAACTCCACGGCGAATGCGGCGCCCCCACCGACTACGCCGCACCCGAAAGCGGGCTCGGAGGACTGGCGGCAGGATGTGCCAGGGCGAGTGCATCGGGTCAACGTTGCGAATTTGCCACCCCCGTTTGACACGCCTTCGAACGCTAACCGGTCGAGGATCGTCCCAAGGCCGCAAGGCGCGAAGCTGCGGGTGCCTGCGGGTTTTGCAGTCAATGTATTTGCCAGCAACCTGCAGGCTCCGCGCACCATGCGCGTGGCGCCGAACGGCGATATTTTTCTCGCAGAGACCGCCGCCGGTCGTATCAAAGTCATGCGACCCTCGGCCAACGGCGCCAAAGCGAGAAGTGTCACGATCTTCGCTGAGGGCTTGATCGGTCCCTTTGGCATCCAGTTCTATCCGGTCAGCGGCACACCGCAGTGGCTGTATGTGGCGGAGAACAATCGGGTCGTGCGCTATGCGTACAAGGTGGGCGACACGCAGGCGTCCGGTCCCCCTGAGGTCGTTGTCAAAGAGCTGGCGCCGGACAGCCGCTTTGGCCACAGCACGCGCGACATAGCTTTCTCTGCGGACGGCAAGCGCATGTTCGTCTCGGTTGGGTCGGGCTCGAATGTTGCTGAACAGATGGCGAAGAAGACGGTGGCCGAGGCACAGGCCTGGGAAGCCCAGCACGGTCTGGGGGCGACCTGGGACACGGAGACCAATCGAGCGGATGTGCTCGTGTTCGATGTGGGCTCGGACAAGCCGGGCAAGGTTTTCGCGACTGGCATTCGCAATTGCGTGGGCCTGACCATAGAGCCACAAACCGGCGATCTCTGGTGCTCGACCAACGAGCGTGACTTGCTCGGCGATGATCTGGTGCCGGATTACTCAACGCGCGTGAAGGCAGGGGCTTACTACGGCTGGCCGTGGTATTACATGGGCAACCACGAGGATCCGCGCCTCAAGGGAGATCGGCCGGATCTCGCCGGCAAGGCGACGGTCCCGGACGTGCCCTACACGTCGCACTCGGCCGCTCTGAACCTCGTGTTCTACACCGCGACCTCAGGGCGCTCGGCCTTTCCGAAGGAATATCTCGGCGATGGCTTCGCGGTGCTTCACGGCTCGTGGAACCGCGCGCTGCGTACCGGCTACAAGGTCGTGCGGCTGCGCATGAATAATGGTGTCCCCACCGGTGAGTACGATGACTTCATGGTGGGTTTCATCGTCAATAACGCGGACGTCTGGGGTCGCCCCGTTGGCGCGGCGGTCGCGAGCGATGGCTCGCTGCTGATCAGCGACGATGCCAGCAATGAGATCTTCCGGATATCGTATCACCACTGAGCTGGGTTCGAGAATATCGCCGCGTTGATAAGCGTGAGGTAGGGCTTGGGTAAACGAGGAATGCGCGTTAAGGCTCTCGCTCGCGCGGGCGCGGTGCTCCTGGCTTGCATCGGCCTGACTGCCCATGACGGCGCCCGTGGCGCCGCGCCTTCCGCGATGCCTTCCGCGATGCCTTCCGCGATGCCTTCCGCGACCCCTTCCACGGCGCACGCCACGATATCCGTGCTCTCATCGCGCCCTGAAGTCGTCAGCGGCGGCAATGCACTCATTGGTGTGACGGTGCCGTCTGCTGCGGCCTCGAATTCGCTCGCCATCACATTGAACGATACGGATGTGACCGCCTCGTTCAGGTCCGATGCATCGGGCAGACTCATGGGACTAATCGGTGAGCTGCGGCTTGGCGCGAATTCGATTCGGGTAAGTGGCCCGCGGTTACGGCCAACAGAACTGACCCTACAAAACCATCCGATTATCGGGCCGGTACTCGCGGGCCCGCATGAGCAGCCGTACTATTGCATGACGAGCCAGTTTACGTTGCCTGCCTCGACGCTGACGCTTGGAGCGCCGATCGATGCGGACTGCTCCGTGCTCACGCGTGTGGACTATGTGTATCGCAGCAGTGGCGGCCAATTTAAGCCGCTGCCTGCGGGCACTGGGCACCCCGAGGATCTCGCGCAGACGACGACCTCGGAAGGCAAGACGGTACCCTACATCGTGCGAGTCGAGACGGGCACGATCAATCGCGCGATCTATCAGACCGCAATTTTGTCGGATCCGGCCGCCGAGCACGCGATCTCACCCTTCGCGCCACCCGCGTCCTGGAATCATCGGCTCGTCTATACCTTAGGCGGCGGCTGCATTGGCGGCTGGTACATACAGGGTCACACCATCGGCAACACGAACATCCTCGAGGATCTGATGTTGCGCCAAGGCTATGGCGTGGCCTCTGCCTCCTTAAACGTCTACGGCAACAACTGCAATGATTTGATCGCGGCCGAGACACTCTCAATGGTCAAGGAGCAATTCCTCAAAACCTACGGGCCGGTTAAATTCACGATCGGAGTGGGCTGTTCGGGCGGCTCGCAGCAACTGCATCCGATTGCGGACGAGTATCCCGGACTCGTGGACGGCATCATCGTGGGCTGCAGTTTCCCCGAGGTCCTGATGGCTCAGATTACGAACCAGTCCGACGCGGATCTGTTTGCGCACTATTTTTCCAACAGCAAACTGAAATGGAGTCCCGAGGAGCAGGCGGCGGCCACCGGCTACCCCAATGCGACGACGCCTGCCAACGTCGGCTATTACGCCATCCGTATCAAAGCCCAGGGCGGCTCGTGCGTGGATCAGGTTCCAGCCACGGTGCGCTTCGATCGTGCTACCAATCCGAACGGCGTTCGTTGCGATATCTACGATCACTACGTCAATGTGCTCGGACGCGATCCCAAAACGGGATCCGCGCGCCGTCCGATCGACAATGTCGGCGTGCAGTATGGGCTCGGGGCCTTGAACGAGGGCGCGATCAGCACTCAGCAATTTCTGGATCTGAATCGCTCGATCGGCGGCTACGATCAGGACGGCAACTATGCCGCGAGTCGCAGTATCGGTGACGTCACCGCAATCCGGCACATTTATGAGACCGGCCGCGTGACCTACGGCGGACTGGGCCTGAAGAGCACGCCCGTCATCGATTATCGAGGCTATGTGGACCAGCCAGAGAACTCAAACGAGGTGCATTCACGCGTTCATTCCTTTTCGTTGCGCGACCGACTGCTCAAGGTCAACGGCTCGTTCGCCAATCACGTGATGCTCGTTGAATCCGGGATGCCTGGAACCACGGGTCAATTCGGCGACACGAGCCCCGTGCTCTCGCATGCGCTGACACAGATGGACGAATGGCTCACGAATCTAGCCACCGGCGCAGGCCGCAGCGCTCTACCCCCGACTCTGGCACAGATCGCCCAGGCAAAGCCCGCCGATCTGCAGGATGCCTGCTTCACCAACAATGGCGCGGTCAAGCTCGCTGAGCTGCAGGTCTATCGCGGCGATACCGCCTGTAACCGGCTCTATCCCGCATTCTCGATGCCACGGCTCGTCGCTGGAGAGCCATTGGCCAACAACGTGCTCAAATGTCAGCTCAAGCCGATCGACCAGCACGACTACAAGGTGCGCTTCGCCGACAGCGAGATGGCCGAGCTCAAAGAGATCTTCCCTGGCGGTGTTTGCAACTACCGGATTGCAGGGGTCGAACAGGTGCCGACTCGGGGCACCTGGCAGATCTTTTCCTCACCGCCTCACTGATTGAGCAGCGGGATGTCCTTGACGGGACGCGCACCCGGCAGCGAGCTGAGGTACGCGTGGATGTCGGCAACGTCCTGATCCGACAATACCTGTTCCTTATAAGCGGGCATGTCGTTCAATCCCATGCGTACCAGCACTTTGAATCCTTCCAGCGGAATCGCTATGTGCGCCAGCGGCGGGGCTGCATAGTTGAACGCACCGCCCTGCCCCACGCGGCCATGACATTCATAACAGCCCACGGCAACAAACAGACTGCGGCCATGTGCGGCATCGCCGGCCGGTGCATCTGCAGACCACGCCGCACCGCAAATACACGCCGCCAGCAACGCCAGGAGGATGGCTGATTTAAGTTCGCGGACAGGCATGCGGTGCTCCCTCAGCGCTGATCGGTGATCACATCGACGAGCGCCGGCTCCCCGCGCTTGACTACTGCCACCGCGCGCTGCAGTGCCGGCCCGAGCTCGGCGGGATCGGTGATCGGCCCCTCGGAGTAGACACCGAAGCCCTTGGCCACCGTCGCAAAGTCGACATTTGGGTCGGTAATTGTCGTGCCGATATGCGCTTTCGTCACGCCGCGGTTGTGCCGATTGGCCATCGCCTGCAGGTACATGTATTCCTGGTTATAGGCGCGGTTGTTGTGCACCACATAGAGAATAGGAATGCGATGATGAGCCGCGGTCCACAACGTGCCCGGCACATACATCAGATCACCATCGCCCTGAATCGCCACGCTCAGGCGTCCGTGACGTTTGTTCGCGAGTGCGCCACCGGTTGCCGCCGGCGCGTTGTAGCCCTGTCCCGATCCGCCTGAAGCACCGTTCCAGCTGTATGACTTATTAAAGTCCCAGAGCCGGTGCGGCCACCACACGCTGATGCCGTTTCCGACCAGCGACCAGTCCTCGTGCTGGATCTGGCCGTAGAGCTCCGCGCACAGTCGCGCGGTCGTGATTGGGCTTGCGTCCCAGCCGATCGTCGCGTTCGACTTGAACTGCTCGGTCACGGACCGATGCGCGTCCGCGAGTCGCTTGCCGCGCGCCGCGAAAGCAGTCTTACGGTGAGCGTCCAGAAGCTTGCGGACCTGCTCGGTCAGCAACGGCAGACTTGATTCGCCGTCGCCAGCGATGGCCATGTCGACCGCAGTGTAGCGTCCGAAGTCCTGGTAGTTGGACTTGATGAGCAGATCGCGGCTACCGAGCGTGATGATGCGCGTATCGGACTTGTACATCGGTCGCGTCGAGCGCTCGATGCGATCGCTCAGCGAGTGGGTGACCGCAAACAGATCATTCATCTCGATCGCCAGGATCACGTCGGCCTCGCCAATGACAGCCGATTTGCGCTCCGACTGATTCAGCGGATGACGCGAGGGAAAGTTCATGCGCCCGCCCGCATCGACGACGGCGCATTGCAGTGCCTCGGCAAGCTCAACCATGTGCGTCATGCCGTCGGCCGTTCTCGCCATCCGGTCACAGATCAGCACGGGATTGTCGGCCGACACGAGCATACGGGCGGCCTCGGCCAGCGCGCCGGAATCGCCAACCGAGGGTATGACCCGTGCCAGCGCGGGAATGCGCAGACGAGCGCGATCCGGTATCGGGTTCTCCTGCAATTCGGCATCGAGCGAGAGCAGGACCGGACCCATTGGAGGCGTGAGGGCGATTTTGTAAGCACGTACCGCCGATTCGGCGAAATGCTGGAGCGAGGCCGGCTGGTCATCCCATTTGACGAAATCGCGCACGATCACGGCCGGGTCGATCGCGGAATGCGCCCACTCGAACTGCTGCAGGCGCTTTTCCGCATCAACGATATTGCCGATGATCGCGTAGATCGGTACCCGGTCGCACCATGCGTTGTAGAGCGCCATCGAGGCGTGCTGCAGTCCCACGGTACCGTGACAGATCGCGGCCATGGGCTTGCCTTCTATCTTGGCGTAGCCCTGCGCCATCGAGAAGGCAATCTCCTCGTGCGGGCAGGTGATGACCTCGGGCCGCTGGTTCATGCCATAGTTGATGACCGCTTCGTGCAGTCCGCGGAAGTTCGACGCGGGGTTCATCGCCAGATAATCGAGGTCGAGCGTCTTGAGCACGTCGACCATGAAATCCCCGCCACTCGAGCTTTGCGTGACCGGGTCCGCCATCGGCGGATTGCTCCCGGCTGCGATATCGGGTGCAGGGGCTTTGGATGGCGCTGCGGATGAAGCCGGTGTCGCAGGCGCTGATGCCGCGGCGACGGCGGCGGGCGCCAGAGCGGCCGCCCCGGTCAGGCTGATGCTCTTGAGAAAGCGCCGCCGTTCGGATAGCGGCGAGTCCTGACTGTCATTGGACATAGATATCCCCCGTTGCGTCTGCGCAGCGCCCGTCAACGTCACGGCGCTTCTGGTTTGACTCCAGCGACCCCAATTCCCACAATGCGCCTCGGCAGCTCTAATACCAACTTACCGGGGGTTGTGATGAAGACTAGCAAATGGTTCCGCGCCGTTGGTGGCCTCGTGCTTTTGGGATTCGGCAGCGTCATTCTGGCACAGAATGCCCCAGCGACTGCGGCGATCGCGCGCACGACGCTGATTCAGTCCGACATCTCGTTGGGTCGCGAAGGCATCATCATGCGGGTGGTATTTCCAGCAGGCGCTACGTCGGGCTGGCACACGCATCCCGGTGAGGAACTCTCCTATGTCCAGGAGGGGGAACTCACAATAATGATCGCCGGGCAGGCCCCACATAAGTACTCCGCCGGGCAAGCGCTGATCGTGCCTTCATCGGTCCGGTTGGACGTTCGCTGCCGCTCAGGACGCGGCGATCAGTGCCAGGCCCGCGCGTTCCAAGCTGCGCCGGACCTCGCAGCGGTTATCGAAGATCAACGTCGCGTCCTGCTCGCGTGTATAGGCTGGCCAAAGCGGCAAGCCAGGATGATTGGGATTGCCGGTGCGCGCGAATGCGACCCAGGCGTCGCTGACCTTTTTGGCCATGGCCATCGCCTCCGGCCGCAGACCGCTGTAATGGTCACAGCGCTCGGCATTGTCAAAAGTAAAAGCCAGATCCGAGGCGTGGAATGTACCGGGCCGGTCATCCAGCATGGGGGTTCGCCAGGCATAGAGATAAACGTATGAGTTCGCCCCGCCCAGGACTGCTTTGCGCGCGGCCTGCTCCTGGGCTGCGCGACGGAACGGCTCAGCCGCAATGGCAGCGTAAATGCCAAATGGGGTCGCATGCGGATAATCGCGCCGGTAGGCGGCGATGATGGCCGCCCCATTTTCACCGTAAGCCTCGCGCACCCCATGCTGCAATTGCGCCTCGCTCATCGCATTTCCAATCGGATCCTCGAGCGCGCTGGTAATTTCGTTAAAGACACTGCCGGTCAGTAAAGGCACGTGGGCTGATTCCGTCGGCGCGACGGGATCGAAAGGTTGCCGCGGCAGCACCGTGCCGTCGGCAAAGGGCTGCCATCCCTGTACGCCGTAGATACGCCGGAAGACCGGTCTGGGAGCGACTAGTTTCTTCATCGCCTCGGCTGCTGCTCCCACCAAGCGGTCTACGGGCATCTGCTGCAGGCGATCCACGTCGTTAGCTGTGAGCCCAAGCTGGCGCAGCACCTCGGCCGTGTTTGCAGCGGAATCCTCCGGCGTCTGCACTCTCAGATAGGGTCCGCTCTGCACAATCGCGCGATGGAACAACCCCTTCGCGGCCGGCATCGCCATCAAGCAAATGATCTTCCCGCCGCCGCCGGACTGCCCAAAGACGGTCACATTGCCGGGATCACCGCCAAATTCGGCGATGTTATCGTGCACCCACTGTAGTAGCGCCACCAGGTCTAGCAGGCCGACGTTCGCAGGATATTTTCCGCCAGCCAAGCCGCTTAAGTTCAGGTAGCCGAAGATGTTCAAGCGGTGATTGTGGGTGACGACGACAACATCGTTACGCGCGAGATTCTCCCCGTCATAGGAACCCAGATCATGGTCCGAGCCACCCTCGAAGCCGCCGCCGTGCATGAAGACCATGACCGGGCGGCGGCGCGTATCACTGCTCGATGGGGTCGATGGGGTCCAGACATTGACCCGCAGACAGTCCTCGCCGGGGTTTTGCGCACTCTCGCCGCCGTGCATCAGAAATGACATTTGCGAGCCGGGTGCGTTGTGGGCATCAAAATTGTAATGAGCGGAGTCACTCGAGGGCTGAATGCAGGCACGCCCGTACAGCAGGGCATCGCGCACTCCAGGCCACGGCTTCGCCGGCTGGGGCGCCATGAAACGATTCTCGCCGCCGGTGGATTCACCGTAGGGTATGCCCTTATAGACAAATATTCCCGAACGCTCGCAGCCGCGAATCTTTCCGGACGAGATTTCCAGTACCGTTCTGGCGTCCGATACGAGGACGCGGCGCTCCTGGCGCGATGTCGCCGACGCTCCGGCTTTGGGTTGCGCAGCATCGGCGGCTCGTTGCGTGGGCAACAGCGGACTAGCGGCAGCCACGCTGCACGCGGTAACCAGGCGCTTGACGAACGCCCTCTTCCCCGTGTGCGTCATGCCGCTGCCGGTTGTCCGCCGGGGCCAGCGGTGGGGCCGCCGGACGCCCTGCCCGACAGGGCCAGTGCGAGCGCTGCGGACGCAGGATTGAGGCTCTCCACCATTGAGCTGGGCATCAGAATCGTCGCGCCTCGCTCCTTGGTGGTCTCATAGATGATGTTCATCGCGCGCAGCTGCAATGCGATCGGGTGTCCTTCATACATCGCCGCCGCCTCGACAAACTTGCTAGCTATCGCGGCCTCAGCGGATCCGAGAATCACCCGCGCCTGCTTCTCGCGCTCGGCCTGTGCCTGGCGGGACATCGCATCCTGCAGGGCCACGGGTATCGCGACATCGCGGATTTCGACCGAGCTCACAGTGATGCCCCAGGGAGCGGTCTTGCGGCCGATTTCAATCTTCAATTGCTCGTCCGCGTCTTTGCGGTCTGACAACAGCGCGGCCAGCATCGAGGCGCCGATCATCTCGCGCAGCGAAGTCTGCGCAACCCGATCGATGGCTTCGCGATAGTTGGTGATGGCCAGTGCGGCTTTTTCGGCATCGTGCACATTCCAGAAAATAATCGCATCGACATTGACGGGCACCGTATCCCGCGTCAGGGCCTGTTCGGCGTTGAACGCGGTGGTTTGTATGCGCGTGTCGATGACGGCGACAATCCGGTCGATGATCGGAATAATAAAAAAGACACCCGCTCCCTTGACGCTTTGCAACTTGCCGAGGCGCAGGATGACGAATTTCTGCCACACGTTGGCCATGTTGAGCGACATTGCGATCACGACCGCTGCCGCGAAGAATGCAAAGCCGAGAGCCAGATTGTTCCAATAAGTCGCCCCCAAACCGGCAGCGATGCACACGAAAACCAGAAATGCTGTGAGTGGATTCATGGTTGGTTACCTGAAAGATGCGTGGCGGGACCCCCGGAGCGATCATGTATTTTACTTGACCGGGGTGCAATGACGAATGCGTTCCGGCCCGCGCGCCAAGGCACGCGGGCCGGAAACGGAACGGTGGCTTCAGCGATTTTTAGCTTGCTCAGCCCAGCTCGACAGGAACGAAGATACGACTGTGACCGCGTTGAATCAGCAGTGCAACTTCTTTTGCGTGCTGATCGACCGCCTTGCGCAGCTGCTCCACGTTTTGCACCGGCGTGCCGTCGACCGATAGCACGACATCGCCCGATTGGATGCCGGCATCCGCCGCGGGGCCCTGCACGTCTTCGACGATGAGGCCGCCGGACAGGCCCGCCTCGGCGCGCTCCTCCTGATTCAGCGGTCGTACGCTCAAACCGAGGCGCGCATGATCCGAAGAGTGCCCTGTGTCAGCCTTAGCGACCTCCTCGCCGTTCGCCGAGCCGATTTTTGCATTGAGCGTTACCGCTTTGCCATCGCGCCAGACTTCGAGCGATATCTCGTCTCCGGGCGCCGAGGTCCCGACACGTGCCGAGAGGTCACCGGCATCGATGATTGAAGTTCCATTGAACTTCAGGATTACATCGCCAACCTTCAAGCCGGCGCGTGCCGCCGCACTGTCGGGTTCGACCTGCGCGATGAGCGCGCCGTTCGGGGATTGCAGGTGGAACGAGCGCGCCAGCGACTGATTGAGGGTCTGCACTTCTACCCCGAGCCGCCCGTGCAGGACCTTGCCGGTCTTGACGATCTGATCTTTGATCTGAACGGCGACATTGATCGGAATTGCGAAGGCCACGCCCTGATAGCCGCCCGAATTGCTGTAGATCTGCGCGTTGATGCCGACGACCTTACCGGAAGTGTCGAACAGTGGGCCGCCGGAATTACCGGGATTGACCGCCGCATCGGTCTGAATGAATGGCACGTAGCCATCACCGGGCAGCGTGCGGCCTTTGGCGCTCACAATGCCGGCGGTCGCCGTCTCTTCAAGCCCGAACGGCTCGCCGATTGCCAGAACGTAGTCGCCCACTGCGAGCTGATCGGAATTGCCGAGCTGCACTGCCGGCAGATCATGGGCGTCAATTTTCAGCACCGCGATGTCGCTCGCGCGGTCAGCACCGAGGACCTTGGCTTTGTACTCGCTATGATCCGAGAGCTTGACGGTCACTTCCTTGGCGCCATCCACCACGTGCGCATTGGTCAGCACGAGGCCATCGGGGCTGATGAGGAAGCCCGAGCCCTGCGCATGCACGATCTGTGCGCGCGGAGCCTGCTGGCCGCGAAAGAACTGCGAGAAGGGGTCCTGGGAAAAGGGACTGTCCTCATCGCCGCCACGGGAATCGTCGGAATCCGGGCGCATGGCGGTATGCATCGTGCCTGCCGTGGTGATACCGACGACGGCGGCCTGATTGCGGGCCACAATTGCCCGATAATTGGGGGCGGTCATCGGGCCTATCGGTGCGTCCGGTACGGACGGCGAGGCGGCCGTGGCGGTGGTGGTGGTCCCGGGGCGCTGAATCAGCGCCTGGGCAGACCATCCGCTTGCTGTACCCACGGCCAGCAAACCGGCCGCGGACAGAACGATAGTCTTGTTGCGTATCTGCATGGGGTGCTCCTGGGAAGGCGATCGAGCAACTGCTCTGTGCGCAACCTTCCCACGAGCGCCTTAAGACAAGCTTAAGAGAGCTTTGGAAATTCCACGGTCACACGCAGTCCACCGCCGGCTGCTTCCTCGAGCAGGACCTGCGCCCCATGCCGCTCGGCGATCGCCTTGACGATCGCCAGGCCGAGGCCGGTGCCCGGTGCCGCCGTCCCGGGGCGTCGGTAGAAGCGGTCGAAGATTCGCTCGCGCTCTGCGGGTGCAATGCCGGGGCCGGTATCGACTATCTCAACGAGCGCCCGCTCCGACTTGGTGAGCGTGCGCACCGCCACCGAGCCGCCCGGCGGTGTATAGCGCACGGCGTTGTCGATGATATTTCGCAGCATCGCGCGCAGAGCCTCACGATCGGCGCGAACTTTCAGCCCCGGCTCTGCGTCCAGGCTGAGCTCAATGTTGCGATCCAGTGCCATCGCGTGGCAGTCGGTGATGGCCTCGGCTGCGATATCCGCCAGCGCCACGGGCTCGAACTTGATTGCCGTCTCCTGGGGCTCGCTGCGCGCCAATGTCAGCAGTTGCTCGACCAGATGCGTCGCGCGCTCGATGGCCGCACCCAGTTGCGCCCGTGCTTCGAGCCGCGCCGCCTCATCGGGCGCACGATCGAGCAGCTGCGCCTGCAATCGCAGCGCCGTCA
>JBEKWD010000096.1:0-7754 GCA_049513435.1 Steroidobacteraceae bacterium
CCATGTGCCGCTATCCTTTGAACCGATAGCGCCATCGCCGATACGGGCGCCGCAAGTCGCTCATCTTGAAATTGCGCCACGTGCCCAATCACCGCGTGGGCCTCCCTTGCAAGTCTGACCCCATTGCGCTCGCGGGTTGAGCGCAGGTAGGGCGCCTCCGCGGGCACGACGCCCGTGGGGCGCGTCGCGCTGTTCAGTGTTCATGGGAAGACTTACATGTCTGGGCCACATCAAGGCGATGGCCGCGCCATCACCGTTCGCGCGGCAGTCCTTGTGCTTCTGATGTTCCTTTTTCCGGCGCGTGGCTGGGCCGCGGCCTATGGCAGCGTAAGTGGCATCGTCCGGGACGACGGCGAGCGGCCGGTAGTGGGAGCGAAGGTGGTGCTCGAGTCTGCCGCCCACGCGATCACAGAGCAGCAGACGGATTCGACGGGCCGCTTCGATTTTCCGAAGGTTGCGATCGGCCAATACAGGCTCAGCATCTCGCGACGCGAGTTCGCCTCCGTCAGCCAGCCGATCACGGTGGAAGCGGGATATTTTCCGTTCGCGAGCGTGGTGTTGAAGCCTCCCTCGGAGCTTGCCGAGGTGACGGTGACAGCATCCCCGCTGCCGGTCGTCGCCTCGGTCACTCCGATCACGATGGTGAGCCAGGAGGACATCAAGAACACCCCGGGAGCGAGCAACGTCAACAGTAACGCCATGATCACCGATTACGTTCCGGGGGCGTATCAAGCCCATGACATGCTTCACATGCGCGGTGGCCACCAGACGAACTGGCTGATCGACGGGGTCGAGATTCCGAACACCAACATCGCGGAGAATCTCGGCCCTGCGCTGAATCCTCAGGACGTGGAGACTCTAGGGGTCGAGCGGGGCAGCTACCTGGCCGACGAGGGTGACCGCACCTACGGCATTTTTAACGTGATCCCGAAGAGCGGCTTTAGCAGCAATAACCAGGCCGAGCTCGACGTCACGGCGGGCAATTTCGCCCAGACCGATGACTACCTGAGCGTCGCGAGCCACACGAATGACTTCGCCTACTACGCGAGTGTCGAGGGCAATCGCAGCAATCTCGGCCTGCAGACGCCCGTCTCACAGGTGATCCATGACGAGTCGCAGGGGTACGGTGCATTCACTAACCTGCAATACAAGCCCAGCGAGCAGGATGCGGTGAGTTTCATCGGCCAGTGGCGGCAGGACGCTTACCAGATACCGGACTGCACCGTGCCGCTCGCCGACGACCCATATTGCATCGGGCAGTTCGGCGACATGCAGAAGGAGGCGGACAATTTCGCGCTACTGTCCTGGGCGCACACCTTCGGCAACGATGCGGTACTCACGAGCTCGCTTCTCTATCATTTCGAACGGGCGGATTATGACGGCGGCGCCAGCGACTATCCGACTATCACTACTTATCACCACAGCTCACAGTACGAGGGCGCCGAAGAAAATCTGCGGATGAACTTCAGCCGCAATCATCTGGATGTCGGTCTTTTCGGCTTCGCCCAACAGGATCAGGCCGCCTTCAACCTGGCATTCACCGATGACAGCTCGCCGACGCTCCAGGAGTTGGAGAGCCCCACCGGCGCTCTCGTAACCGCCTGGGTGCAGGATACTTTTGAGGCTGCGCATTGGCTCAACCTGTCGGCCGGAGTGCGCCAATCGCACTTCCAAAGCAGCAGTATCACCGAGAACACGACCGACCCGCGGCTGGGCGCGACCATCCTGCTGCCACGCCTGGACTGGGTGCTGAGCGCCTTCTGGGGCAAGTACTACCAGGCCCCGCCCCTCGAGACGCTCTCCGGGCCCTTGGTCGCCTACGCGAGCGCGAGTGATACCGCCTTCTTAACGCTGCACGGGGAGCGCGACGAGGAGCATCAGTTTGGCGTGACCATCCCGGTGAGGGGCTGGAGTATCCAGGCGGACCATTTCTCCACCAACGCCACTAACTTCTTCGACCACAACCCGCTCGGGGAATCCGATATCTTCCTGCCGATCACAGACCAGGGGGCGCACATCGTGGGGACGGAGCTCACGGTGCGCTCACCGGCCTTCTGGCCCTATGGGCAGGTGCACCTTGCCTACTCGAACCAGACGGCGAATTGCTTCGGGTCGATTACGGGGGGGCTGGTGGTGGCCGGCACGGCCTGCGGGTTCCCACCCATCGCGCTCGACCACGATCAGCGCAACACCCTCAATCTCGGGTACAACGCCAACCTACCGATGCGGTTCTTCGTCGGTTCCAACCTATCGTTCAATTCCGGCCTGTCCAACGGCTTCGCCGGGCCGAGCCACCTGCCGAGTTACACAGCGCTCGACCTGACTGTGGGTCGCAACCTCAGCCCGGACCTGTCGGTGTCGATCACGGGCCTGAACATTACCAACGCGCACCTGCTCACCGATGACAGCCTCACCTTCGGCGGCGTCCACTGGAACAATCCGTTCCAGATCTTCGCCGAACTGCGCTACAAGCTTCACTATTAGCGATCTTCGGGGAATGTCGCGGCAGCGATAGGCGGCCAAGTAGTATCGACATTACTTGTTTAATATCAATATATTATAATTTAATATTAATGTTAATTAGAATCAGAAACAGATAGATGCTGGCTCAATTGTGAGGCGGCGCCGATGCGGTAGCGGAACTCGGCACTGGGTTCTGTGGCAAAGCAGCGCTGGTCTGTGCAGACGCTGCGGGATGGGCGCGGGCTGCTGCTTGAGAAGCGCGCTCGGTGAGCCATTGGTTTACGAGCAGTAGCAGCATAAGGAGGAGGTACACGGCCAGCGGGCCGATGAGCGGGCGGCGATTGAGGGAAACTCCTGAAACCGAGTCAGCAGCAGGCGAGGGGCCTTTGCTCGCGAGACGTCGGGGCAACAACGCGATCAGACGCTCGGCAAGCGCTCCGGGATCGCTACGCGCGACTGGTCCCTCCGGTAAGGCTGCAATGAGTGATGTCAGGTAGCTTGTGGCTGTTGCACGTGGCAACCGCGCCAATCGCGCCGCTTCATCCCAAGGATCGAGGTTCATTCGAGCCAGCGCCGACAGCACGCTCAACAACATGCCGCTGCGCTCCTCCGCAATGGGCGCGTACAGGAATTGGTTGAACTCGGATCCTGCAGCTACAGCCGGAGCGGTCGATCTCATTTCGGGCATTGCCTCTCTGCAGGTTTCGGACCCTTCAAAGGCGTTCGCGCCGTCGCAGTAGAATTGAGATGCAGGATGGATCTATGGCCGTTCACAGCACTCTGGGGAAGCTGTAGGTCTTGGGCTGGCGAGGGCTCATAACGTGCGCTGCGATAGCGCACGAGAGGCTGATGGGTTGTAGTCATGAGTAGACCTCCAAGTTGGGCGGTCGGCGGTTGCTGAGCGCGCGTTGTCCGCTAAAGTCTCCCATCCTAACGTCCCAAACCCTCACCGTCGGTGCGCCGCCGCGCGTAGAGGCATGATCAAACTAACCCGATTGTGTGAGGTCGGCCGTGACAAAAAAGACCCCCCTCACCGCGGTTCCCGTTGAGTCCGGATGCGTCTATCCGTCGCCCTTCGACCGGTTGTGTCTCAACCAGCGTCACTGCCACAGCCATGAGGCTCCGCCGCGGTGACCCCGATGGCACCCCGTACCCGCCGAAGAAGTAGAAATAGCGCTCGTCACTTCTGAATGTGACGCATCGCTCAAAAATGGCGATCGTTTCGATCGGTGCGCGCGTATGAGTGCGACACCGTACATAACTCAATCCATGAAGCTGTTGGAATCATTCGCCAACGCGAAGTGAATCCGCAGCACATCATTTCCATGTCTCAACGCATACTTCTGATCCAGGACGATGCGCCAAGCGCCGCGGCCATTGTAAAGGCATTGAGTACTGCCACCGATAATTCCTTTCAAGTTGATTGGGTCAGAAGCTGCTCTGAGGGCTTGGAAAAACTAAGCGAGGTCGCGGCGATATTGGTTGAGCTCGACCTGCCCGACAGTCGCGGAATCGATACCTTCAACCGCCTTTATCGTGCAACACCCAAGATTCCGATCTTGGTCCTGATTGATCCGCAGAACGAGGAGGTCGCCAAGTTAGCGGTGCAAGGCGGGGCGCAGGATTATCTGTTTAAGACTCGCCTCGATGCTTACTTGTTGCCCAAGGCCCTGGCGAGCATGATCGAGCGCACTGCAAATGCAGAGGCGCTATTTGAGGAAAAGGAACGCGCCCAGATTACTCTCAACTCGATCGGAGATGCGGTCCTGAGCACAGACGCTTCAGGTCGAGTCGTGTATCTGAATTCAGTTGCCGAGGGCTTGACTGGTTGGACGCGCGAGCAAGCGCTAGGTCATCTACTGGAAGAGGTCTTCCAAATCGTCGATGGCGCGACGCGCGTTCCCTGTCCGAATCCTATGACCCTGGCGATTCGAGAAAACAAAGTTGTGGCCCTTACTCCGAACTGCGTACTGATTCGGCGCGACGGCGTGGAAGCGGCCGTCGAAGATTCCACTGCACCTATACACGATCGTCGGGGCGCAGTTACGGGCGCTGTTATGGTATTTCACGACGTCAGCGTAGCGCGGGCGATGACCCTCAAAATGGCCTATCTGGCGCACCATGACGGCCTCACGGATCTACCCAATCGTGCACTGTTGAATGATCGACTAAGCGAAGCAATCAACCTGTCTAGCCGTCACGAGCGAAAACTGGCGCTGCTCTTTCTGGACCTTGATCGCTTTAAGCACATCAACGATTCATTGGGACATGTCGTCGGCGATCGTCTGCTGCAATCCGTGTCGCGACGCCTATTCACCTGCGTACGAAGCTCGGACACGGTCAGCCGCCAGGGCGGCGACGAATTCGTGGTTCTTCTCTGGGAAGTCAGGCACGCCCAGGATGCAGCCATCACGGCGGAGAAAATCCTCCAGGCGCTGCGTGAGCCCCATCTCATCGATCAACATGAACTGCATATCACCGGTAGCATCGGCATAGTCACCTACCCTGATGACGGCGCGGACGCCGAGACGTTGATAAAGAGGGCGGATGTTGCGATGTACCACGCCAAGGGAATGGGGAGGGATACGTACCAATTCTTCCAGCCGACGATGAATATACGGGCCGTGGAGCGACAGTCACTCGAGCAAAATTTGCGCCACGCGATCGAGCGGAACGAACTCTTATTGCATTATCAACCCAAGATTGATCTGTCGACAGGCGCAATCATCGGCCTGGAGGCGCTCGTCCGGTGGCGCCATCCCGAGCGCGGACTCGTTCCCCCGGAACAATTCATTGCCATTGCGGAGGACTGCGGCCTGATCGTGCCGATTGGCAGGTGGGTGCTCCACGAGGCTTGCCGTCAGGCGCGGGCGTGGCAGGTGGCAGGTCTGGCGTTGACGTGCATGGCGATAAATATCTCCGCGGTGGAATTACGCGCCCCGGGTTTCGTCGCCGGTGTACGTGCAGTCTTGGCAGACACGGGCCTGAATCCGCGCTGTCTTGAACTCGAGTTGACCGAGACCGTGCTTATCGAAAAGTCCCGAACCGTCGCGGATGTGCTCAGGGAATTGAAGGATATCGGGGTGTTGCTTGCGCTTGATGACTTCGGCACCGGCTATTCGAGCTTAAGCTACTTGAAGCGCTACCCGATCGACACTGTAAAGATAGATCGATCCTTCGTGTCGGATCTTACGACGGAAAAGGGCGATGCCAGTATCGTCGCCGCCGTGATCGGTATGGGGAAGAGTCTAAACATACGAGTCCTGGCAGAAGGCGTAGAAACACGGGAACAACTTGAGTTCTTGCAGGAACAAGGCTGCCCGCAGGGTCAGGGGTTTTATTTCAGTCGGCCGGTGGCGGCTGCGGCGTGCGGCGGATTATTGCAACGCGGCGTCACGGATGTGGCACTCGCCTGACGCAGTTGGTCTTCGGAGGGTACCAATTCGCGCGCGCTCTGCTCAGTAGGGAAGCAGCCGATCCGACTCCCTCTTCACGACCGCGTAACACTCACAGGCTCGAGCTTCTATCCCTGGGCGGTCGAGCACCTCGATGCGGCCCCGGCTGTATTGGATTAGACCGGCCTCCTGCAGCTTTCGCGCGGCCTCGGTGACGCCTTCGCGCCGCACACCGAGCATATTGGCGATCAACTCCTGCGTCATGACCAACTCGTTCGACGGCAGGCGATCCAGACTCAAAAGCAGCCAGCGGCATAGCTGCTGGTCCAATGAATGATGTCGATTGCAAACGGCGGTCTGCGCCATCTGGGTCAGTAATGCCTGCGTATAGCGCAGCAAAATATGCTGCAACGCTTCCCCTCGTATGAATTCCGACTTCAAGAGCTCACTGTCCAGGCTGTAGGCGGGACCCGCGCTCTGCACTACCGCCCGGCTCAGCGTTGTCTCACCGCCCATGAACAGAGAAACCCCGACGACGCCGTCGTTACCGACGACGGCGATTTCGGCTGAGCCGCCGTTCTCCATGACGTACAGCAAAGATACGATCGAAATAATGGGGAAGTAGACGTCATGCAACACGATGCCGGATTCACTGAGCACCTCGCCCAGTGATAGTGAGACCGGTTTCAGATGAGGCTTAAGTCGCTCAAAATCACTGTTGGGTAGGGCGCCTAACAGATGGTTATGTTGGGCAATCATCGGGGAACTCTGTTCAGTGAACTCCCTCCAGCGAAGCGCGCCGGCGCCCCGGATTAGGTCCCTCGATGGGACGACTCCAGGATTCGAATGTCGATATATTTTACAACTTAGTTCGCACAACAGAACCAATATTTGAACAAATATTTTTTGTGGCTACCGCGAGTTGCACAGCGTTGGCGCTGCGCAGTAGGGCGTAGAGCTGGCGCTAATATTTGCGCCGCCCCAAGACCGGGCATACACGTGACACGGACTCCGACGCCGACGCTCACGCGTCAGGACCATGTCACGAGCAGATACATTTCACTCGTCGTCAGCGCGCTTGACCGTCCGTAGTCTTACCGGCTTTGGTTGCATGTTGAGAGACAGCCTGTACGCAATCGTGCGCAATCGAGTCGTCCAACGAGTCGGGCTGGCAGCGCTTCGCCACCAGCGGATCGTTGGCCCATGGTGCGGCGTCGTGGAATAAATGCGGCCCAGTGACGGGTGCGCGGCAGCGTCGAATGGTTTGGCTGGGTCGTGTTGTACCGCAGCACCAGGCGTACAGTTCACCTGCTGTTCGATGTGCGATGCGTCAAACGAAGCTATGTCTGTCACCGTCGTACTGATCTGCCTGCCCGAAGCTATTGACTCTACTAGCAAAAGTCGCAGTTACACTTCTCCATCAGATACGCTAATTCGAGTTTGGTTAATAGTCTGTGCGCTGCCGCACATAGGGCCGTCGCTGGAGAAATGTACTCCGAATGGGACATCTTTATGGCTTACCACCCGAATGTGACGGCGTTCTCAAAAAGCCGATCCTATGCCGGTCGCAGGCCTTCAAGGTGCGGTGCCGTACATAATACCGCTGTCGAGCGTGTTGCAATCTTCGCAATAAACACAGTGCCGCGCGCGATTGCATATGTCTCAACGCATACTTCTGGTCCAGAACGATGCCCTCGCGGCCAAGACCATCATGGAGGCTCTGCGCCAGTCCAGTGAGTGGTCCTTCCAAGTTGAATGGGTCAAACGCTGCTCTGAAGGCCTCGAGAAACTTGACGGCATCGAGGCGATACTGGTCGATCTTTACTTGCCCGACAGCCGCGGACTAATAACATTCGATAGTTTCTTTCGCGCCGCTCCCCAAATTCCCATCCTGGT
>JBEKWD010000097.1:0-7649 GCA_049513435.1 Steroidobacteraceae bacterium
AAGCGCATGCATGGCCTCACTGATCAGATACTCGCGCAGCATCGGCCCGAGCGTCGCTCGCCCGTCGCCGAGCCGCGAATAGGGCGTGGGTCCGGAACCCTTTAATTGGATGTCTTGGCGCACGCCTTGGCGATCGATGACCTCTCCGAGCAGGATCGCCCTGCCGTCGCCCAGGGCGGGCACGAAGCCGCCGAACTGATGACCGGCATAGGCCATCGCTATCGGCTCGGCGCCTTGCGGAATCAGGTTGCCGGCAAAAATCCCGGCGAGCGTGTCAGCATCCAGGCCCGCGATATGCAGTCCCAGCTCGGTGGCGAGCCCGGCATTGAATTGGATCAGATGCGGATTGTCGACCGGTGTGGGCTCGAGCCTGGCGAAGAAACGCTCCGGCAGCCGCGCATAGCTGTTGGAGAAGCTCGCTATAGGCTCGCAGGTGCGCGCGGCGCTCGCAATCTCATTCATGCTGCGCTCAGTACTGCGCCATGGAGCTGTCGACCTCGTTCGCCCACGCATCGATGCCGCCCTCGAGGTTCAATGCGTTCTCGAAGCCGGCGCGACGCAGGAATTCAACGATCGCGCGGCTGCGCCCGCCACGATGACACATGACTACCAGCGGCTGTTGGCGCGGCAGCTCACCGAGGCGTGCGGGCACGCTCGCCATGGGAATGTGCAGTGCGCCCTCGAGCTGGCAGATCGCGAGCTCGTCGGGTTCGCGCACATCGAGCACGACGTGCGGGCCACCGGCACGGCGCAGCTCGACGAGTTCCTGTACATCGATGGCGTCGCGTCCTTCAAATTGCTGTGTGCTCATGCGGGAAAAATCTCCTCGAAGAACGCGCGCATCTGCTGCCAGGAGCGCGCATCGGCCCTGGCATCATAGCGCTGGAATTGAGGTCGGCCGCGCCGATCAGCCTCCGGGTTGGTGAAGCTGTGCACGACCCCGCCATAGAGCGCGAGCTGCCAGTCGACCTGCGCCGCGCGCATTTCCTGCTCGAATGCCGCGCGCTGCTCGGACGGGATGCCGGGGTCGTCGGCGCCGATGCAAACGAGAATCTTTGCACGGATGTTCCTGGCGTCCTGCGGCGCCACGGTGGCAAGGCCACTGTGGAAACCCACGACACCGGCGATCGGCGCGCCGGAGCGTGCCAGCTCGAGTGCGACGGTACCCCCGAAGCAGAAGCCAATCGCGGCGATACGCGCGGGATCGACTTCGGCGCGCGCGCTCAGTGCAGTCAGAGCGCCCTGCGCGCGCGAGCGGATGCGCGCGACGTCCTTGCGGATCGGCTGCATCAGCGTCATGGCCTCATCGGTATTTTTGTCATCGAAGACGTGCCGCGCGCCGTGCAGATCGCAGGCCAGAGCGACAAAGCCGAGCTCGCACAGGCGTCGGGCGCGTGACAACGCATGCTGCCCCAGGCCGAATATCTCCGGGAACACGAGCACTCCTGGCCTTGGGCCCGCGCCCGGCTCGTAGAAGAGCTCCGAGTCCATGTCGAGTCCGTCGGCCTGATACTTCACGCTCTGCTGGTGCATGCGCGCTAGCATAATGCACATGAACTCGGCGACGGCAAGCGGCTCCAATCAGGCAAGCGGCTCCAATCAGCGCGGTGACAGCGACTATATGAGTCGCGCGCTCGAGCAGGCCCGCCTGGCGGGGCTGGCTGGTGAGGTGCCGGTCGGCGCGGTGCTGGTGCGCGACGATCAGGTCATTGCGACCGGCGCGAATTGCCCGATCGCAGCCACCGATCCTACCGCGCACGCCGAGATCCAGGCGCTGCGCAGTGCGGCGCGCTCGCTCGGCAATTACCGGCTGCCCGACAGCGTGCTGTACGTGACGCTCGAGCCGTGCCTGATGTGCGCCGCGGCCCTGATCCAGGCACGCGTGCGCCGTGTCGTCTTTGGGGCCTGGGATCCGCAGTTCGGCGCCGCCGGAAGCTTGATCGACGTGTTCCGGCTTGCCGGATTGAATCACCGTGTGGATGTCTTCGGTGGGGTGCTGGCCGATGAATCCAACGCGTTGCTGCGAGATTTTTTCGAGCAACATCGCTGACCTCGCCAGGCGCGCGCGTGCGCGTGCGCGGCTCAAAGGATAGGGCTAATCGAGTCCTTGCTCGGCGCCGTCCCATGGCTCCAGCGCGGCGCCGGCCGGCGCGTCCTGCATGCGTGCGAGCTGATCCGCACCGCGCCACTCAAGCACCGCGAGGTACTGGCGTACCTGCTCGACCAGCGTCGCCGGCTCCCAGCCGCGCGCGTAACCGCGCTTGACGCGCGTATACCACTGCGCCTGCGCCAGGAGCGGCAATTGCACGCGCACATCGTCCCAGGAGTCCGGATTCTTGCCGCGCATCTGCGCCAGCACGCGCGCATCCTCGAGGTGTCCGTAGCCGACGTTATAGGCCGCGAGCGCCAGCCAGGTGCGATCCGGCTCCGCAATGCGCCTCGGGATCGTAGCCATGACCTGCGCGAGGTAGCGGGCGCCGCCGAAGATGTTCTGGCGCAGATTCGTGCGATCGCTGACCCCGAGGCTCACTGCGGTATCGCTGGTCAGCATCATGATGCCGCGCGCACCATCGGCGGAACTCGCTGCACTCTGCCATTTGGATTCCTGGTAGCCGACCGCAGCCAGCAGCCGCCAGTCCAGGCCCGTGCTGCGGGCCGCTGCCTCGAACAAGGGCTGCAGCTGCGGCAGACGTGCGGCAATGTCAGCTTGAAACTGATGCGCCATTTCATAATCGAATTCGCGCGATTCGGCGCCGGCGTCGCGCTCGATGCGCGCGAGCTCACCCGAGGTTCGGGCACTGACAAAAAATTGATCGGCGGCCTCCGCCAGCTCGGTGCCGCCATGGCGCACCACCCACTGCAGCGGGCGTGAATTCGGCAGCGAGAAAGCTACGCGCGTTTCAGGATACAGATGACGCGCAAATTCAAATTCATTGGCATCGACAATCGCATAGTCGGCGTTGCCGCTGTTGACCTGATCGATGGGATCAGCCTGCGTAGTGGCCAGCGCGGTCCAATGCAGCTCGGGCGCCGCATCGCCTGCCGACTGCAGCAGCGCCAGTTGCGGACTGTCCGCGCGCACGACCAGCTGCGCATCGCGCAGACCAGCGAGGTCGTGCGCCAGCAGTCTGCCGCGGCCCTGCACGACCAGTTGCTCGATCTCGCCGTAGCTCGCCGTGGGTTCACCGATCTGTTGCCAGCGCGCGTCGGCAGTAATCTGCGCTGCGGCCAGGTCAGCGCTGCCCGCGGCCAGTGCCGAGCGCATCGCGTTGGCATCGACTACCGTCTGCACGACGAGCTTCACGCCGAGCCGCTGTGCGAACGCGTGCGCCAGACGGTATTCAAAGCCCTGCGGACCATCGGCCCCCAGGTAATAGCAGGTCGGCGCATTGATCGTGACCACGCGCAGCTCGCCGCGCGCGCGGATCTGCTGCAGCGCCGAGGGTGCCTCGCCGTAGCTGCCCAGTAGCGCCAGTGCCGCGAACGCAATGCCTGCGGACAACGCGCGCCGCATGGGCACGCGCCGTAGCACTCGCATTGTTGCCTGCATCTTTGAGCTCATCATGTTGCTCACTCGGCTAGAATAACAGGCAATCCCCGGAGAGGTACCGAAGCGGTCATAACGGCGCCGACTCGAAATCGGATGGTCGGGTTAAACCGGCACGTGGGTTCGAATCCCACCCTCTCCGCCATATTGTCAATCAGGTATGTCAAGTTCGCGCAACCGTAGCATTTTCACGACACATGCTACTTGTAGCGCCACAACTGCGACGCAGTTGTAGGAGCACGCTGTATATGGTTGAAGTTGTTCTTCTGATTGCACCGCAATGCGCGACGAGCGTGTGATTTATCACGCAAAGATCAACAGCGAGCCGCCGAATAATACGAGACCGATGATCAGCGCGATCGCGCAATAGCCCATGATGTCCTTGAGTCCGAGACGCGCAATCGCCAGCAGCGGCAGGGCCCAGAAAGGCTGAATCATGTTTGCGGTCTGCTCACCCATCGCGGTTGCCATAGCCGTCATGGCCGGATCGACCTGCAGTTTGATCGCCGCGGGAATCATGAAAGGGCCTTGCACGGCCCAATGCCCGCCGCCGGAAGGTACGAACAGCGTGATGATGTTGGACGCAATGAAAGACCAGAATGGCAGCGTGCGCGCAGTCGAGAAGCTCACGAAGCTCTGCGCGATGATCGCGGCCAGGCCCGTGCCCGTCATGATGCCCATGATGCCGCCGTAGAGCGGAAACTGCAGCAGAATGGGCCCGACCGTGCGCGCCCCGGATTCAAACGAGCGCACATAGCGAATCGGTCGCCAGTGAAACAGCAGCCCGAGCATCAGGGCGATGAAAATAAAGCCGTTGATATCGAGTGTGAAACCCTGGCGCAGGATCGCGTGATATTCGTAGAACACGCCCATCAGCACCAGCAATACCGTAATGAGCCATGAATCCTCGAGCATGCTCGCGAAAGTGCGCTCGCGCGGGGCGCTCTGCGGCACCTCGTCCTGCCGGATGAGCACTTCCGGCTCCACGCGCTTCATCTCGTGCGGCTCCGGACCCATGAAGCACAGGGCGATGGGGATGACGATCACGAGCAGCACGACGGGAATCAGGTTGTAGCGCGTGAAGATGGTCTGATCAAAGCCGGCGATGCGGCCGGTCACCTTCTCGACGATGTTGAGCGCGCTGCCATGCGTGGCCGTGGCCAGCGCAATCGAGCTCGACAGACCGGAGGCCCAGACCATGAAGCCCATGTAGGCGGCGGCAACCAGGAAGGCGAAATCCACATCGCGCAGGCGCTTGCTGATCTCGCGCGCCACAAGCGCGCCGACCACGAGGCCGAAGCCCCAATTGAGCCACGAGCTGATGGCGGCAACCACAAACACGGTGATCGCGGCGCCGGACTGCTGCGCGGGCCACGACGCGAGGCGCCTGAGCAATGCCTTGATCAGCGGCGCATCGGCCAACGCCACTCCGGTTGCGAGCACCAGCGCCATCTGCAGCGCGAAGGCAAGAATGCTCCAGATGCCGTCGTACCAGGAATCGATGATCTTGACCGGATCACTCGGCGTGTAGATGAGCGCCGCGGCCACGGCGATGAAAGTCAGGATCGCCGCGTAGAGATAGGGATTGGGAATGTATCGCTCGGCGTAGCGGACACAGAGCCGAGTCACTGCTCGCAGCATGCATTACACTCTTTATTATATTTTACTAATCAGCAACTTACGAAGTATTTATCGAATCTATATTACATAACTCTCGGGCTGTAGGTCTGATCCGGCTTCCAGGCGGCTCGCGCGCGGGCAGTCAGGGGAGCCGCTCGGGCCCTAATCTGTCGGCCATACGGCGGGTCACCACTATGAACGATAGCGCGACAGGGACTCAAACAGCACATGTACTGCGCGTGCTGCTGGTGGAGGACTCGCAGGTGCTGGCGGCACGGCTGCGTGAGGCGCTCTCGACGCTCGAGCAAGTCGTCGTCGTAGCTACCGTAGACAACGAGCAGGACGCGACCAATTGGGTGCGCGCATCGGTGATCGATGTAATCATCCTTGATCTGCTGCTCAGGCAGGGTAGCGGCTTCGGCGTACTGCGCGGCCTTGGCAATCATCGACCGGCGGTCATCATGCTGACGAACCATCAGCTGCCGGAATATCGTCAATCCGCTCTACGCCTCGGCGTTGACCACTTCCTCAATAAAGCGAGCGATTGCGATCGGCTGGCCGAGGTCATAGCTTCGGTGCGCGACGCGCGCTCGAGCTCTGAAGCGGATGCGCGGCTCGTCAACTATCCGGGCCGAGCTTGAATTGCTCGGCGAATACGCGCGCGAAGGCTTCCGCGTACAGGTGCGGTAGTCGGCCCGGCGGCATGCTGGCAATGCCGCGGAAGCGCTCCACGAGCGCCGCGAGATCTCGCTCGGTGACGGCGCCGGAATGCGCGGCATCGTTGCGCGCGAGGATCTCGGGATCCAGGCGTGCCAGGAACTCGGCCAGCGCGGCACGCTGCGCGCGCACGAGCGCCGCATCATGGCTGCGGATGCTGGCGAGCGTATCGCGCACCCACTGCACGGCGTCGAGCTCGTGCTTGTCGTGGCCATTTATCAGCTGTCGCAATAGGTCCTCGACCGACAAGCCAGTGAGCCCAATGCGTTGCATATCTTCGCGCCCGACGCCGATCTGATGCCCGGTGCGCATTTCGCGCTGCGCGAGCACTAGCCCCTTGAGGCCGAGCACGGCCTCGCGCAACAAGGATCCGGCCAGTTGCAAGGCGCGCGCCTGTGCCTCGCCGGAGAACGCGGTGGGGTCGACGCCGGCGCCGCGACAGAATGCTTCAAAGGCTGCGCTCGCTGCGCCGCTGCGCGCGCCAGGGCGCCGCTCGCGCCGGCTGGAAGACGCCTCGCGCTCGGGCCCGGGCAATCCCGCATCTTCGGTCAGCCCTGGTTGCAGCAACACCTCCACGGCGTCGATGCGGCTGGTGGGCGAAGGCCCTAGCTGCAGCAGATCGCCCAGATCCGCCTCCATATCTATGGTTTCGTTCGCGGCTGCGCCGTTGGCCGCGTTCGGCGCGTTGGGTGCGGTCTCGGCCGTCTCGGCAGCTTCATCATCGATGCTGACTGCGATCAGATACTCGCCGAGGCGCAATCGATCGCCGTCGCGTAACAGGTAGCTGCCGCGCCGGCCCAGCGCGGTCGTGCGCTCGTTGATGAATACTCCATTGGAGCTGGTGTCGAGCAGATGGAATGCGCCGTTGCTGAAGCGCACGCGCGCGTGATGCGCCGACAGGTAGCGCTCCGGATCGGGCAGTACCCAATCGTTGTCATGCGCGCGGCCGATGCTGCCGCCGCCCACGCCAAAAACGATGCTGCCGCGCGGCCCGAGGGGCGCGCGCTGGTCGCTCAGCACTGTGAGTTTCAGCGCCATCTACTTGAACCCACGTTTAGTGTAGCGCGACATATAATACGCCGGCCGCGTATTCCCGCACGCTGAGCCGTCCTCCGATCATCCATGGCATCGAATCACATCTACAAAATTATCTTTGTGAACCAGGGCAAGGTTTACGAGGTTTATGCACGCAAAGTCAGCCATGGTTCGCTATTCGGGTTCGTCGAGATCGAGGAGATGGTGTTCGGCGGGCGCTCCTCGGTCGTACTCGATCCGGGCGAAGAGCGATTGAAAACCGAGTTCGCCGGGGTCTCGCGCAGTTACGTGCCATTGCAGGCGATCATACGCATCGATGAGGTGCGCAAGCAGGGGGTCAGCAAGATCCTCGCGCTGGAAGGCACCAATGTCGCGCAGTTCCCGCTGACACTGGTGCCGCCGTCGGCCGCCGATCCGGGTCCCAAGAAGAATTGATGCTGACGCTTCCTGGTTCCCAGGCGCTGTCCGAATTTCGAATTCACCGATTGCTCGAGCGCCTGCGCTCGCTCGAGCCCGCTGTCACGGCACTGAGCGCACAGTTCGTGCATCTGGTGGATTGTCGCCGCGAGCTCGATGAGCGCGAGCGCTCGCGGCTGGTGCGATTGCTCGAGGATGGCGGCACACCCATGCCGCTGGATGCCGCGTCCATAGCGCCGGGCACGCCCTGGCGTGTGCTCGTGCTGCCGCGACCCGGCACGATCTCACCCTGGTCGAGCAAGGCGAGTGATAT
>JBEKWD010000098.1:0-7616 GCA_049513435.1 Steroidobacteraceae bacterium
GTTGGTCAGCGCGTGCGCGCCCGGCAGATCAATCCAACCGGGCACACGCAGCTTCCCCGTTACGCTCGAGGGAAGTTTGGAGTCATCACTATAGATCATGGGGTTTATACGTTCCCAGACACGAATGCGCACTTTCTGGGTCAGAAACGGCAGCACGTCTACTCGGTCAGGTTTACGGCACGCGAGCTTTGGGGAGAGAGCGCATCGCCTCGTGATACCGTTAACATCGATATGTGGGATGACTATCTTGAGCTTGCCTGATTATCAGCCAGATCCTGAGCGATATGCTTCTCTGCCCTCACTGCCTCGGGGCCATGGTGGCCCGGTGTTTGCTGAACCTTGGCAAGCCCAGGCATTTGCGATGGCAGTCAAGCTTTCCGAACAGGGCCACTTTACCTGGCCGGAGTGGGCAGCTGCTCTTGCTGACGAGCTGAAATCGGCGGTAGACCGCGGCGAACCAGATGACGGCTCGCATTACTATGATCATTGGCTAGCAGCGCTCGAGGGTCTGGTCATGGCAAAAGCCCTGGTAAGCCCGGGCGAATTGCGGCAGCGAAGAGAAGCCTGGGCGCACGCTTATCGCCACACACCCCACGGGAAGCCTGTGACTTTGCAAGAGGAATTCGCTGACAGGCATCACGGCTGAACCGGCTTCGGATGGGTGACAGCAGGAAGCGATGGAAACCGAAAGCCACGGTTCGGCCGATTTTGTCGAATCAACAGACAAAGACTACGCTGCTCTGACTGAACTCAAGCCTGGCGCGGTGGGGCTTGGGGGCGCGATCATGCAGAACGTGGCGCTCATCGGACCCGCCATCGCCGCATTTCTCTTCACACAGACACTGGTTGGCAGCGCAGGCGCGCGGGCGCCCCTCGCATATTTGTTCGGCTTCATCATCGTACTTGCCCTTGGCATGTGTCTTGTCCAGCTGGCGAAGAAATTTCCCTCCGCGGGTGGCTACTTCACGTATGTGAGCCGGACCCTGGGGCCACGGCTCGGGTTTTTGACCGGCTGGATGTTCGTCCTGTATTCCCCGATCGTGGCCGGCCCGACGCTGGCGGTTCTGGGCCAGGCTATAGAAGGCGAGCTCAACGGCAACTATGGCTGGACCTGGTTCCACTGGTGGATGCTCGTCGCAGCCGGTCTGCCTCTGGTGGCGCAGGCAGGCTATGCGGGAATGACGGTTTCGATTCGGGCGATCGTCATCGTCGGTGCCGTAGAGTTCCTGATCGTCCTCGGGCTGGGCATCTTCGGCCTGCTCAATCCCGGCCCAGGCGGGTTCTCGTTTCTGCCATTCAGTTTCGGCTTCAATCCCGGCGGGATCGCGACCTTCTCCGGCATTGCGCTCGCGGTCGTTCTCACCGTGCAGGGGTTGACGGGGTGGGAGGCGGCGGTTTCTCTCGCGGAGGAGAGCAAGAATCCACGGCGCAACGTACCGCGCGCGATCATGGCTTCCATTGCAATCATTGGCATCATGCTGGTGATCGTCATGTGGGGGCAGGTGATTGGCTGGGGCACAGACGATCTGCGCAAGCTGGTTTCCTCGCAGAAATTGCCAGCACTGGTGATTGCGCATCGGGTCTGGGGGCCGCTGTGGTGGCTCGCGCTGCTGGCGATGATCAGCTCGGCCTGGGGCGTGAGTCTGGCCGGCCAGAATGTTGCGACACGCATGTGGTACCGCATGGGCCGCTGCGGCGTCCTGCCGGCGGCATTCGGCCATGTCCACCCGGTCCGCAGGACGCCAACAGTGGCTGTGACGGCGCAGCTTGTGCTGTCAGTCGTCTTCGGTCTGGTGCTGCCTTGGTGGATAGGGCCGACGAAGTTCTTTGTGTTTTCCGCCGGCTTCGTCCTGGTTCTGGCCGTGATCCTGATCTACGTTGCGGCCAACATTGGCGTGGTGAAATACTATTGGACATCGGCGCGCAAGGAGTTCAACTGGTTGTTGCATTTCCTCTTCCCGCTGGGGACGAGTGTCATTCTGATTTATTCTCTCTACGCCTCGTTCGTTCCGTTGCCGGCAAGCCCGAACAACTGGTCGCCCGCAGTCACTGGCATCTGGCTGCTTCTGGGAATCCTCGTTCTTTTGTGGATGCGGCTGAGCGGAAACGAGTCCTGGCTGCCCAAGGCCGCCGACATCATCGAGGAGCGCGAAGTGCCGAAGGCCGATGCGGCTACCAGTAAGTGGAGCCGTCCATGACCCGATCGCTGACCCCACCTGCGCCTGTGACGCTGGCTGCTTTCGACGCGATGTTCGAGCAGCTCAAGAATTGGGGCCGATGGGGTGTAGACGACGAGCTCGGTACGCTCAACTATATTACGCCGGACAAGGTGGCCGCCGCCGCCAAGTTGGTGCGCAAAGGCCGCCGCGTCTCGATGGCGATTCCGATCAACAAGAAAGCCGGTCCCGACAACCCCAATCCGGCAGTACATTTGATGTCGCTGATGCACGATCTGCCGGTCAGCGAGAGCGGCCTCTCCTTCGGCATGTGCTATCTCGCGATCGCGAGCCATGGCGACTGCCACACCCATGTCGATGCGCTGAACCATGTCGCCTACAAGGGCAAGCTCTACAATGGCAAACCAGCCTCGCTGCTGACCTCGCGCGGTTCGGAATGGGGCAGTATCGCCGCCTATTCCTCCGGCATCGTCGGCCGCGGCGTGCTGCTCGATGCGGCGCGCTATCGCAAGGTCGACTGGCTCGAACCCGGCGAGGCTGTGACGCGCGCCGAGCTGGAAGCAATCGAGAAGGCGCAGGGGTTGCGCTTAGGCGAGGGCGACATCCTCGTGTTCAGAACCGGACATCACGCCCGCCGTCTCGCGCTTGGGCCATGGAGTAACGAGTATCCGCCGGCAGGCCAGGGCAAGGCCGGCCTGCATGTCGACACCGTGCCCTGGATGCACGAGCGAGGAATTGCGGCCTTCCTTCCGGACGGGGACGGCGAGACGATTCCCAGCAACGTCGAAGCAATGCCTTACCCCATCCACGCCCTGCAACTCACCGCCATGGGGATGCTGGTTTCCGACAGCCTCCAGCTCGAGGAGCTCGCCAACGCCTGCGAAGAGGAACGGCGCTGGGAATTCATGGTTGTTGGTTTGCCGCTTCGCCTGCCGGGCGCCACGGGCTCGCCGTGGAACCCGATCGCCATTTTCTGATTGCTACCCGAGCCGACGAGACGCCTGTGGAACGCCGGTTCATTGGTAAGGTTGCGCTGGTAACGGGCGCCACATCGGGTATCGGTCAGGCGACCGCGGTTCGGCTGGCCAGTGAGGGAGCGCTTGTCGGCGTCAACCGCAAGCCGGATCTCGACGCCGGCGAAACTCTTGGGCGGATCAAGGCGGCAGGCGGCGAGGCTTTTGACCTCGCAGCGGACATGCGCGATCCGAAAGCCGTCAAGGCCATGATTGCAGAAGCGGCCAGACGCGGTGGACGCCTCGACTACGTCGTATCGAATGCGGCCATCAATCCGGACATGACCTGGGACGCGACTTCCATCGAGGCGTTCGACGATTTGTACCAGACCAACGTTCGCGGCGCCTGGGTTGTGTGCACGGAAGGCGCACGCCAGATGATCGCCGAGGGCCATGGCGGCGCCATCGTCATGGTCAGTTCGATCTCGGCGCATGTCGGGGCGCCGACGCAGGTTGCCTACTGCGGGACCAAGGGGGCCGTGAGCATGCTGGGCAAGGCCCTGGGGTCGGTGCTCGGTAAGCATGGCATCCGAGTCAATGTCGTGGAACCGGGCGCCGTCGCAACTCCGATGAGCGCGGGGTTGCTCAGTGCACCGGCAGCGCTGAAATATTATCGCGAGCGCATCGCACTGGGGCGGATCGGCGAGCCGTCCGAACTTGCCGCCAGCATCGCATTCCTGTTGTCCGATGACGCGAGTTACGTCACCTCGGCGACGCTGCTGGTCGATGCCGGATTCATCGTCAACGCCGAGCTTTGAGCTCCAGAGCGCCTCATCCCGGAGACAGTCTGACGGTGCCCTCGATGATCAGGCAGGTTTCGCCGGCTATCGCGACATAGTCCCCTCTGTCCTCGCACCATAGATCTCCGCCGCGGGCGGACAGCTGGCGGCTATGCAGCTTCGCCCGGCCCAGTCTCTTGGCCCAGTAAGGAACGATGATGCGGTGCGCGGTACCGCAAACGGGGTCTTCTGGCAGACCGACTTTGGGTGCGAACACACGGATAACGATGTCGGATGCCTTGCCGCCCGGTGCCGTGGCGATCACCGCATTGCGGTCAAGATCCGACACACGTGCCGGGTCCGGCCGCATTTCAGCGATGACGAGCGGATCGTTGAAGATCGCCACATAGCCGAAGGGCGCGACCCAGGTCTCCCGCGGCGCCGCGCCAAGGGCAGCTTGAATGTCCGAGATGCGATCGACTTGAATGGCCGGCATGGCCGGAAAGTCTATGGAGATGCGGTCACCCTCGACATGCGCGGCGCGCCGTTCCCCATTTGCCTGTCGGAAGCTGACTGCACTTGGCGCCTGCTTGGTGGCGGTAAATCCTCCACGAAGCACGGCATGTGCGGCCGCCAATGTCGCATGGCCCGCCCCGGGATGGGGGCCATGTTTCGTAAAGAACCTGAGGGGCGTGTCTTCGCCGGTGCCCTTTCCCACCACTGCGACGACGTCGGTGCCCAGCATCGAGCAGGCCGCCATCAGTGCCTGCTCCGTCGCCTCGCCCACGTCCGTCAGCACGAAGGCGGGATTGCCGCCCAGTGGATTGGCCGAGAAGGTGACGACCTGGAATAGCTTGGCGTGCGGCGGCATCAGACCCTCAGCGGCTTGTAGGCCACAACTTTCATCTCGACCTTACAGGTGAAATTAAAGCGCATCGGAAAAACAGACCGGACCGGCGGGGCCGTCTTGAAATAGGTCTTGTAGATGGCGTTGAAGGCGACGAAGTCGCGGGGATCAGTGATCCAGCATTCACAGTTCACGACATCCTCGAGCGTGCATCCTGCAACCGCGAGCGCCTCCTTGATGAAACCGAAGGTGCGGTGGACCTGGTCCTCGAAGCTCATGGAGCCGTTGCCGGTTCCGTCGTCGAGAATCTTTCCTGCCTCATCGAACGTCAGGTCGCGGGGATCGAACAACCACGGACCATAAGCGGAGGTGAACACGAAATCCCCGGCCCGCACCGCCTTGGAAATCGGCACCGCATGATCTGCCTGAAAGGCCTGCTTCATTGGCTCTGCTCCTCAATAACGGGCATTGATCGGCCAGACGTCGATGACCTCGTCCCCACGCACGACGTGGAAGGCGCTGTAGAGATTCACTGTGGGATCGCAATGCGAAGCGAGGAATTCGATGGTCGAGCCAAGCGCAGGTCCGGCACCGCCCTCGAAATCCAGCGCACCATGTTCATCTCCCATGAAATGGAAGCTGGCACCAGCCGGTGCGCCGCGAAGCGCGACGGGCTTGCCGCTGTCGGTCGCAAAGGCCTTCCAGCCGGCATTCACCACCACGCGCCCCGGCTTATTCGCCGATACGACCGTCGCGGCCACGAACAGCGAGGGGGCGAAGGGATTGTCGGTTTCCGAAATGCTGATCGCGCTGTAACAGGAATCCATGAACAGGTAGGAACCTGGCTGGATCTCCGTGAACAGACCCATCATCGCGTCGATGCGATGGCTGCCGGTTCCACCCCCGGTGACGATGGCGGGCGCCAGGCCGGCCGATGTCAAGGCGGCGATGGCGCCGCGCACCCGCTCGCCCCGGATTGCAATCAGCCGCGAGCGCTCGGAAAAAGGGCTGACCTGCTGGAGGTTGCCCCAGTAGGCCTGGATGCCGGCATATTGGAGGGCTGGCGCGTCCGTGATCTGCCGCGCCAACGCCACGACATCCGCGATTTCCAGGCAGCCGGTGCGGCCCATGCCGACGTCCACATCGACAACCACGCCCAGCGTCCGTCCGCACGCCGCCGCAATTGCCGCAAGCTGGCTCACGTTGGCAGGATCCTCGGCTACGACTGCTATATCGGCGCCGCGCAGCAGAAGCCGGCGCAGTCGCTGGATCGCATCGGCTGAGACCAATGGGGCGGTGACGAGAATGCCGCGAACCCCGCCCGATGCCATGGCCTCAGCCTCGCCGATGGTCGCACAGGAACTGCCGATCGCCCCGGCCGCCATAATCCGCTGAGCGACCTGTACGCACTTGTGCGCCTTTGCATGGGGGCGCAATTTCACGCCGAGCGCGGCGGCACTATCGCGCATCAGCGCGATATTGCGATCAAGAATTTCGATATCCACGAGCAACGAGGGCGTGGGCACTTCGGACCTACGCATCCGGACCCCGCCTCACGAAGTGCTGGAAGAGAGGTAATTGTCAGGTGACGTTGACCTGCCCGTCAAGGACAAAGCTTGACACTGCACTCCCGGGCTGTGATTGGCCTCGACTTCCTCATGACATCCCCCGATCCGCCGGGAGAGTCTATGATTCCCCGGTGCCCGAGCGCGGGAAACTCGCGATAACGACTTGACGCAGAGCCTTTCCGATCGCATCCGCTACCAGTATGCGAACACCAAGCTCAACCTCAGTTGATTTGATCCTTCAAGAGGCAAGTCATGACCATAGTTGTTCTGGGTGCGGGCGCAGTCGGCACTGCCACGGCCTGGTATCTTCGAAAAGCCGGCCACGAAGTGGCGCTGGTCGAGCGCCAGACCGAAGCCGCCATGGAGACCAGTTGGGGCAGTGGCTGCGTCATCCACGCCAGCGAAGTCGAACCCTGGTCCCAGCCAGGCATGCCGATGAAGATCATCAAATGGCTCGGCAAGGAAAATGCACCGCTGCTGCTGCGCTACGGGGCCATACCGCACATGCTGCGCTGGGGCATCGAATTTGCCCGCAACTGCACACCGGAGAGGTTTCTGGAAAACGCGAAATCCAACCTTCACCTGGCGTTTCATTCCCTCAAGTCCCTGCAGGAAATCGGCGCCGAAACAGGAATCAATTATGATCGCGCAACGCGTGGTGTACTCAAAATCTATAGGTCCAGGCAATCTCTGGACGGCGCTGAGCGCTCCGCTGAGCTGCTCGCACGCCACGGGCTAGTGTACGAGCGGGCGGGGCTTGAGCGCTGCGTGGCGCTTGAGCCTGCCTTGAAGGACACAGTATCCACTCTCGCCGGCGCGCTCTATTACGCCCGCGACGAAGTTGGCGATTGCCACAAGTTCACGCAGGGACTTGCCGCGGCCTGTGCTGCGCGAGGCGTGCAATGTCGGTTTGGCGAGACAGTTCAAAGGATCGAGACACACAGCGGGCGTGTGCGGGCGGTCGTGACCAACCGCGGGCGGATTGAGGCCGCTGCCATAGTGGTGGCCATGGGTAGTTTCACCGCTCCGCTACTCGCCAGGATTGGCATTCGCGTGCCGATCTATCCTGTGAAGGGCGTCTCGATCACATTCGAGCGCGCCGAGTGGGGTGCGGCACCGGCAATGCCCATTATCGATGACAGCCGATTGTTCGGTCTGTCGCCAATCGGTGACCGCATGCGTATCTCCGGCTCGGCCGAGATTACGGGCTACGACACGACCCCGGCGGCTGCGCGGGCCGACGCAATAGTCGCTAGTGCTAGCTTCACCTTCCCCGAGATAAGGCGATATTT
>JBEKWD010000099.1:0-7581 GCA_049513435.1 Steroidobacteraceae bacterium
CAAGGAGCGCGCCGATGCGGCCTAGTCGCGCGTTCTGCATCGCTGTGAGCCTGGCGGGACTGGGCGCATGCGCCAATATCGAAGCGATACACTCACCGCCGCCCCCAGAGCGCAGCGAAAACATGCCCGAAGATCGCGATACGGTTGCCGCTGTCCTGGTAGGCAGCACGTTCCAGAGCATGCAGCGCCTGGCTCAGGCCGATCCGGCCGAGCAGGCGGAGATATTGGCTGCAGCCCGGGAGGCATATGTGCGCAGCCCTCAGGGGGAGGCGCAATTGCGGTATGCACTGATGCTCGCAACTCCCGGACATCCAGCGCGCGATCCGGTCATGGCGCAGAAGCTGCTGCGCGAACTCGCGGCGCGACCGGAAACCTTAGTGCCGCTCGAGCGCGCCGTCACACTGATCGAGCTGGCCGAGATCGACGGTGAATTGGGACTGAAGGCCGAGAACGAGCGCCTGCAGACCGATGAGCAGCGCACGGATCGCGAGCGCATCGCGCTCGCGCAGCGCCGTCTGCAGACCGAACTGGATGAAAACGCGCGATTGCGCAAGCAGCTCGAGGATGCTCAGGCCAAGCTTGATGCCATTGCGAAGATCGAACGCAACCTCACGCAACGTAAATCAGGCAACGAGGGAACCCAACAGTGATCCAACCCGCGAAGCGCAAGGCCCGTATCCTGGTCGTCGATGATGATCCGGGGTTGCTGCGCCTGCTGACGATCCGGCTGCGTGCGGAAAATTATGAGGTCGAGCCCGTCGAAAATGGCGTGCTGGCGTTAGCGGCCGCGAGCCGCTTTCGCCCCGATCTGGTTATCTCGGATCTGCGCATGGATCAGCTCGACGGCATCGGTCTGCTCAAGGAACTGCAGAAACGCTGGCCCGGCCTCAAGGTCATTCTGCTGACCGCTCACGGCACGATTCCCGACGCCGTCCAGGCCACACAAATGGGCGCCTTCGGTTTTTTGACCAAGCCGGTCGAGAAGCAGGAGTTGCTCGATCAGGTCAACAAGGCCCTGAAGATCTCAGGTTTCGTAGACACGGACCAGGACTGGCGCGCGGACTTGATTACCCGCAGTCCGCTCATGGAGGAAAAGCTCGCGCAGGCCCATATGGTCGCTGGCACCGATGCGCGCGTGCTGATCACTGGCGAGAGCGGCACCGGCAAGGAAATGATGGCCCGGGCCATCCACAAGGCCAGCCCGCGGCGCAACCGTGCGTTCGTTTCGATCAACTGCAGCGCGATGGCGGAGAACATGCTCGAGAGCGAACTGTTCGGCCATGCCGAGGGCGCCTTCCCCGGCGCGACCAGCGCGCACCAGGGGTTGTTCCAGACCGCTGAGGGTGGCACTTTGCTGCTCGATGAGATCAGCGACATGGCGATGCGAATACAGGTGAAATTATTGCGTGTGCTGCAGGAGAATCTGATCCGCCCGATTGGCAGCACGCAGACGATTCCGATCAATGTTCGCGTGCTGTCTTCGACCTGCAACGATCTGCAGCCCATGCTGGCCAGCGGGCAGTTCCGCGAGGATCTGTACTACCGGCTCAACGTGGTGCACATCGAGTTGCCGCCGCTGAATCGGCGGCGGGAAGACATTCCGCTGCTCGTGGCACATTTCCTCGCCACGATCGCGCGCGAGAGCGGCACGCGCAAGATCTATGCGCCCGAGGCCGTCGAGCTGCTGGCGACTTCCGATTGGCCCGGTAACGTGCGCCAACTGCAGAATGTGGTGCATCAGAACGTGGCTCTGTCGCAGGCCCCCATCATCCCGGTGGAACTGGTGCAGCAATCCCTCGGCGGCACGCAGACCAAGTTGCCCTCTTTCGATGAAGCGCGCGATGAGTTCACACGCAGCTATCTTTCACAGATCCTGCAGATCACCGGTGGCAACGTGAGCCAGGCCGCACGGCTCGCCAAACGCAACCGCACGGACTTCTACAAATTGCTCGGGCGACACCTGCTGGTGCCGGACGATTTCAAGAGCAGGTAGTGGTCGAGCCGGCTTGAGGCATCTCAGCCATAGAACTTGCCTACGGCGTCTACCACATACTGGAGCTGCTGCTCGGTGAGCTCGGGATAAATCGGCAGCGCCAAAGTCGCCATCGCTGCCGCTTCGGCGACCGGCATGTCGCCATCGCGGTAGCCCAAATAGGCGAAACACGGCTGCCGATGCAGCGGCACGGGGTAATAAATCTCAGTTGCAACGCCCTGCTGCGCAAGGAAGTCCTTCAATGCGTCGCGTCGGGGTGCACGGATCACATACTGATTCCAGATATGCCGACTGCCTGGCTTCTGCGCTGGCTGCGTGACCTGCGCGCTCAGACCGGCCCGCTCGAATGCAGCGGCGTAGAAACTGGCATTGCGTGCCCGCGCGTCCGACCACTGATCAAGATACTTGAGCTTTATGCCCAGCACAGCCGCCTGCAGTTCGTCCAATCGAAAATTGCCACCTATAAAGGAGTGGTGGTACTTGGGCTTGCCGCCATGCACGCGCAATACGCGCAGGTGTTCTGCCAAATCCGCATCCTGCACGGTGCACATGCCCGCATCGCCAAAGGCACCGAGGTTCTTGGTCGGGAAGAACGACAGGCAGCCAATATCGCTCATACTGCCGGCACGCCGGCCGTCAACATCGTCAGCCCCGATCGCCTGGGCAGCATCCTCGATAATTTTCAGTCCAAACTCGTGCGCCAGTTGCGACAGCGATGCCATATCGGCGCACTGACCGTACAGATGCACGGGCATAAGTGCCCGGACGCGGCCACCCGTGCTGCGATTGATCAGCACGTCACCTTGACGCTCACAGCGATCGTATAAAAAGGCTGCTACCGCCCGTGGATCGAGGTTCAAGCTCTGAGCCTCGACGTCGCAAAAAACAGGCCTCGCGCCGACACGCGCGATGGTCCCCGCGGTAGCAAAAAAGCTGTAGGGAGAGGTAACGACCTCGTCTCCTGCACCTACACCGAGAGCCATGAGTGCCAGCAACAGCGCATCGGTGCCCGACGATACCCCGATAGTGGCGTTGCAGCGGCAATAGAGGGCTGCAGCTTGTTCGAACTCCGTCACATATCTTCCCAGGATAAATTGCTGGGTTGCGCACAAACGCTGCAGAACTGGCATGATTTCCCCAGCCAGCGTCTGATACTGTCCCCGTAGGTCGAGCAGCGGCACCGTGATGGTCGGCGGCGGCGTGGCTTTCACAGGCTGTAACATGCCCCTGACTCCGGGTCGAGACGATCCCTAAGGTTATGCACACATTATTCTACACTTTGAGCCATTGGCGCGCCGCCGCACCGACGCCGAGGCGATTCAGACGCGCGACTCCTCGATGAATGAACCGGTAGTGATCCAGCGCGGATTGCCGATCGTCCTGATGGCGATCGTGCAGACAATCACGCCACCGCTGGTGGCAGTGGCCGCGCTGTATTTGATTGGCCGGCTATGGGGCATATTCTTCGAGCAGTCGCCCTCGACAGCGGCCGTCATCGTGATCCTGATATTCCTGGTACTCGTGCGACTGCCGCGCGACGTGAGCTCGAACCTCAATTGGCGTCCTGTCGCTGTCACATTCGGCACCGTGGGCCAATGGCTGCTGCTGATGTTGGTACTGGCCCTCGTCGGCTATTCCACCGGGGTAATCTGGCAATATCCCGCGCGCGCCGTAGTTACCTGGGCACTGGTGACACCCATCCTTCTCGTCGCGAGCGCTTTTATCGTCGGCCATGGCATGCGCCGCGTGGTTCTGAGTGCTGTGAGCAGTCGGCGTGTGATCTTCGCCGGCTATAACGGCACCAGTCTCGGCTTGGCGCGCGCGCTGAGGAGTAACGCAACGCTGCGACTGCAAGTGGAAGGTTTCTTCGACGATCGGGGTGCTGATAGGCTCAACGTCGAAGATGACGCACAGCTGCTCGGCGGACTGTCCGATCTCGGCTCTTTTGCCAAGCAACAGGGCATCGACGTCATCTTCATTGCACTGCCGATTCGCCACTTACAGCGGGTGCTCGACCTGCTCGACGACCTGCGCGACTCCACGGCTTCGATTTATTACCTGCCCGATTTATTTGTGTTCGATCTCATCCAGGCGCGCTCGAGCGAGCTGCATGGATTCCCGGTCGTGGCGATGTGCGAGACACCGTTCTACGGTTACCGCGGCTTGATCAAGCGGCTGACGGACCTGAGTCTCTCACTGTGCCTGCTGACCGTCGCCTCGCCACTGCTGCTCGTACTCGCGGCCGCGGTGAGACTGTCATCGCCAGGCCCCGCCATATTTCGCCAGCGTCGGTACGGACTCGATGGTCACCAGATCATCGTGTACAAACTTCGAACCATGATGGTCACTGAAGACGGCGATCACGTAACACAGGCGTCCCGTGAGGACCTGCGCATAACGCCCATCGGCCGGCTGCTGCGGCGCTATTCGCTCGACGAGCTGCCACAATTGATCAATGTGATTCAGGGGCGCATGAGCCTGGTAGGTCCGCGGCCGCATGCGATAGCACACAATGAGCAGTATCGTAAGCTCATCAAGGGCTACATGGTGCGCCACAAAGTGCTACCCGGCATCACCGGTCTGGCGCAAATCAACGGCGCGCGCGGCGGGACCGACACGCTGGAAGAGATGGAGGCGCGGGTTCGATACGATCTCGATTATCTGCGGCGCTGGTCACCGATGCTTGATCTGAAGATTTTATTGCTCACTGTGATGAAAGTATTCGGCGACCCCAAGGCCTACTAGATACTCGCCCGTTGTGCGCCGATGTCATGAGCAGCGCATCGACTGCTCACCTGATGCCATGCTTCACTTTGAAAAGCGCGTCACGCTTTGCAGCTCTGCAGATTGACAATCAAGACACTGATTTTCTGCGCGTGCCATGAATTAGAAAGTTGTGCCTGAGTCCGACGTCGCTACTTGGAGACGTAGGCGGCCGCCGACAGTTTGTTGTTAACTCAGGCCTATTGTTTACTAGCCTCGCAATGTGAAGGGCAAACCCGCCGCGAGGCGGGGACGCAAAGCCTCCGGTCTCAGATCCGATTCGGTCGGTGAGACAGCGGGGTTGCCGGCAGCGCCGCGAGCGTCAAGTTCGCTACGCATCCGTCATACCGCTGCTCGCCGTCTGCATGGTCGCCGGAGCCCTTTGGGGAACAACGCGACATGCGAGGGCAAGCGCCGATGGGAATCATAGCGGACGGACAGCCGGGGCGAATTTTCGGGATCTGTGTGGTTGCGATCGTGCTCGCCGGCTGCGGCGAGGGCTCGAGTTCAAGCTCGAGCGATGCAGCGACTGCCTCTGCTTCAGTCAGCAATTCCTCTATCGCTTCGATCCCGCCCGTCGGACTCGTCGCCCTCTCCTCCTCCGCATACACCGTCGCACCATCTTCGAGTGCCGTCGTAACGATCTCTCGCTCTGGCCCTCCGGCAGGGTCGGTGACTGTGGGCTATACCACCGTGGATGGCACCGCGACCTCCGGCACAGACTATAGCCCGACCAGCGGAACCGTAACTTGGGAGAACGGCGACTCCAGTGGCAAGACCGTGAGGGTGCCCGTCACGAGCCTGGCGAGCAGCAAGTATTTCGCCTTCGCGCTAACGAGCGTTGCGGGCCATGCGAGCTTCGGCTCGCCGGCTACGGCTGCAGTCGAAATCAGCGCCAGCGCGGCGTCGAGCTCAAGTTCCGGCGGTTCTTCAAGCAGCGGTTCCTCAAGCGGCTCGAGCTCATCGGGCTCCAGCAGCTCGGGCGGCGCATCAAGCGGCTCGAGCTCATCGGGCGTCACCGCGAACACCACTACCGGCACTGGAAGCATCAAATGGCACCCCGGCCACTACATGGCCTCCTACACTGTACTCGGGCCGGGTGAGACCATATCCACGATACAAGGTGAGTTGAACGATCTCGCAAATAGCCCCCCCGAGATCAAGGGTTATCGAGTACTGGTGGCATGGAGCGCTATAACCGACACCGTGCAGGGCAGTTACAACTGGGCGCTGTTGGACTCCATCATGAGCTACATGGACGGAATCGGTAAGCAGCTCGTACTCGTAGTGCTGCCCGGCGCCTTCAGCACCGGCAATCTGACCAGCGCACCGGCCTCCTGGATCGGCGTGCCGAGCTACATCCTCAATAACCCGATCTACGGCCCTTCGCCTTTCCCCGGTCAATACGGCTGGTGGGGACCAGGGGCCAATGAAGGCAACGGCCCTGCGGTCGCTGCCTTCTGGCGCACGCCTGGTGAATATGGCGGCGGCTCGGCCAGCGTGATGACTGAATACACCAACACGCTTACAGCAATCGCAGCGCGTTACAACAACAATCCGAACTTTGAGGGAATCATGTATCAGGAGGACGCCTGGATCAGCTCAATCACCATGTTTGCTGGTTCGGACTACAACAGCAACAACCTCATCAGCAACCTGGAAACCTCGCTCGCCGCCTCCGTTGCCAATTTCACGACATCCAACGTGATCATGGAAAACACTTACATGCCGCCCTCTGATGCGGCAGAGAACTTTGAGGCCTGGATGATCGCAAATCGCGTGGCTCCAGGATCGGCCGACACAGTGGGGCAGACTGCCTTCAATAACGGCTATCAGAATACGAATCTCGGACTGGCCTGGGGATTACAAGCCTATATGGGTATCACGACACCGGGCGGGACATATACCGGTCCGAACTATCGCCCCAGGGCTCGCGCAATGCTCGACGTCGAGGCGCAGGAATTGATTGGCAGCTACTACAAAAATTGGACCTCCCCCAATGCTCCGCTCAATGGAACACTGGCTGGCAGTTCCATGAACGGCTTCACGCCGCTCGATATCATCGATGCCGCGAACACGACGTATGGGGCCTCGCATCTGTTTTGGACACATTTCTTTGGGACAGAGACCTTCGGCAGTCCCTCGTTCACCGTTCCCACCCAGACTGCCTGGAGCAACCTGCAGAACACCCTCGCCGCCAATCCGCTAACGAATACTGCCTATCCGGCCAACTATCCTTGAGCATTGCGCGTCTGCAACATCGGGCTCGCCGGCCTTAGCGAGGCCGGCTCGGCCGCCGCAGGCCCCGATCCGACCGCCGGAATATGAGGAGTGCATCAGCAGTCGCATCCGGGAACACCGGGTATAATCAATTGATTAGCCGTTGCTCCTTAGGGCACATCCATGATCAGCGCCAGCGAGTCCGTGCCCGAAATCCAAGGCTCCTGGGCGGCGCGCGTCAATACGTCCCTTGCGCTGTCAGTCGTCGTACCGTGCTTTAACGAGCAAGAGTCGCTGCCTGAGCTTTTGCGACGTCTGAGCGCCGTGTGCCAGTCGTGCGTCGTTTCTTCCTTCGAAATCGTGATTATCGACGACGGTTCGACCGACGATACCTGGGCTGCGCTTCAGGCGTATGCGGTACATAGCCCGAACATCGTCGGCGTGAAATTGTCCCGCAATCACGGGCAACAACTTGCACTGTCCGCCGGACTGAGCATCGCGCGCGGCGATCGCATTCTGATCATCGACGCCGACCTGCAGGATCCACCGGAGCTGTTACCCGATATGCTCCGTCTCATGGACCAGGGCGCCGACGTCGTTTTTGG
>JBEKWD010000100.1:0-7564 GCA_049513435.1 Steroidobacteraceae bacterium
AGCCGAGGTGAGCCCGCCCAGCACGATATAGAGCAGTACCACGCCGGCGCAGAACCACATGCTGAGGCTGAAATTCCAGCCGAGCAGCAGGTTCATGAGCAGCCCCATCGCGTACATCGAGATGCCTGAGGACATTACGGTCATGCAGGTAAATGAAATCGCGTTGAACGCTCGCGTTTTTTCATCAAACCGCAGCCGCAGGTATTCGGGGACCGAACGAGCCCGCGAGCCGTAATAAAACGGCATCATGAAGATCCCGAGGAACACCATGGCCGGGATGGCGCCGACCCAGTAAAAGTGGCTTGTCGCCATGCCGTATTTGGCCCCCGAGGCGGCCATGCCGATAACTTCCTGGGCGCCCAGGTTCGCAGACATGAAAGCCAGCCCCGCCACCCACGCAGGGATTGACCGACCGGAGAGGAAGAAATCCGAGCTAGTGCGAATGCTGCGCCTGAGCACCAAACCGATGCCCAGCACGTAGAGACAATAGATTCCGATGATCGAATAGTCGACGACGCCGAGCTTCAATACGTGATTCATCCCCCCTCCTCTAATCGATGCGGCTCAGCACAGAACCGATCATTGATCTTGTTGTGAAGCGTGAGAATGGCGATAGTGTATCAGTCGAAAAGCAGCTCCCGACAGCCCTCAGACGCGTTCCCAGCCACCTGATTTTTCCGAGCGGAACAGCGCATCGATCACCCGCATGTTCTGCACCGCATCCTCCACACCGTAGGGCAGCAGTAAATCGCCGCGAATGGCCCGGGAAAAGGCCTCGCCCTGCAGGGCGTACTGATCGCAGGCCGGGAGCGTCTGGCCGATGGCGCCAGCGCCTCCCACCTTTGAGCCGTCATCCAGCAACAGGGTCGTGACCTCGTCGGCCGGAGCGTTGAACGGCACGACGATCTCGATGCGCTTCTTTGTGCCACTGATCTGTACACGCTGGTACGGCACGCTTTGAGTGGCGACGGTAAAGTCGAGTTGACGGCCCTGCCCGAAGTCGACCAGCGCGCTCACGGTACGGTCCGTGCCCAGTGCGGGATCGCGGTCGATCAGGGCGATCACGCGCTGCGGCTCCACTTCGAACATAAAGCGCCCGATCACGACGGGGTAGCAGCCGATGTCATAGAGCGCGCCGCCGCCGCACTCGGGCTTATTGCGGATGTTTTTCGGATCGTCATTGAAATACGAGAACATCACCCGCACCGTGCGCAGCGCGCCCAGTTCGCCGGAGCGTACCAGCTCGCGCGCACGCTGCCATTGCGGGTGAAAGCGCACCATGAAGGCTTCCATGATGAGCACCTTGCTGCCCACCGCGCGCAGGCGTTCGGCCTCGGCGGCATCGATGGCGATCGGCTTTTCGCACAACACATGCTTGCCGGCCTCGGCGGCTTGCAGCGTGAGGGGCACATGCAAGTGGTTCGGCAACGGATTGTAGATCGCCTCGATCTCGGTATCTGCCAACAGCGCTTCGTACGAGCCATAGGCCCGTGAAATGCCCAAGCTGTTGGCCGCTTTGCGGGCCGATGCCTCGGTGCGCGAGGCAATTGCGCGCACATCGCACCAAGCGCTCTTCTGCAAAGCCGGAATGACCTTGGTCATGCCGATCCTGGCGGTGCCAAGCACGCCCCACACGACCTTATGCATGAGCCTGCCCTCCAAGGTTGCAACGCGCTGGTCAGGAGCGATCCTAGAGTAAAGGCCGCGTTTGGCCACCGGCATTGGCGAATTCGCTCCACAATACGGGCCGCGCCGCGGACTCTTTGTCGAACTGACTCAGTAGTTCTAAAGCTGCATTTTTAAACCTGCAGGAGTCGCGACGTCCTAACGAATGTCGCGCCAGCGCGATAAGGTGTTTCAAAAATCGGTCATGCGCGTCGTGTCCCTTTGAGCATCCACTCGTGCATCGGGTCGTTCTTGAAGTACCAGTTTCGCTGAGGACCCGCCATAACATTCAGGTAATACGAGTCGTATCCATACGGCACGACCACTGGGTGGTAACCTCGGGGGACAATAACTACATCATTGTCTTCCACCGCCATTGACTCATCTATGGAACGATCGTCGGTGTACACCCGCTGAAAGGCGAATCCCTGAGAGGGATTGAGTCGATGGTAATAGGTTTCCTCGAGAGCACTCTCCGCTGGAGCATTGTCGCAATCATGTTTGTGCGGAGGATAACTTGAGGAATGTCCACTTGGTGTGGTTACCTCGACGACCAGAAGATGCTCCGCGGGCGCGCTCTCAGGCAAGATATCGCACACTTGCCGGGAGTTCAGGCCCTGACCGCGTGTGTAGCGATTCATCGCCGAAGGCTCAATCATCCGTGCGGGGTAACGCCCCGTCGCCGGGGCGCTGCACACGGCGATCTGCGCGTCACCAGCCGCGACCACACGGGCGCGATTCCCGGGCGGCAAATACAGCGCATGCGGTGCTCGGTCGTCGAATACCGACTTGCGCTGCCCGACTTCTCGCCACGATTGAAAATCACAGTCAACATTCACAGTGCCACTGAGCACAACGACGCACGCCTCTCGGTCCTTGAGGTTGATCTCAAGCGACTCCGCCCGAGTCAGTCGGTACGCCGCAAAGCCAACGTATTGCCAGCCAGCTGACGCGGGGGTGACCGTGACGATCTCCTTGGTCTGCCCACTGCCCTTGACCAATAGGGTCATAAAGTCCTCCTAGCGCCGGAAATTCGACCTCGCTGCGGCGACCGTGCATGATCTTCTATCTGGCTCACGGGTCACACCTTGCTGGGCTCCCCATTATCCCCTTGATTATCCGATATTCCCGCTTCATCCTTTCACTCGAGCTGACGACCGCTAGCCGCCCCGCACGAAGGATCCACATAGAGCGGCGGCGGGACGCGCGGCGCAGCAGCGGGGTCACTTTATGCTTCATGAGGCGATCAAGCCTGCCTTCCATGCGCTGATCGACGAAAACGCGCCGGCGCGGGTCGTCGGTTCCGGCTTTTTGTTCACGGAAGGCCCGATCTGGCACCCGTTCGAACACTATTTGCTCTTCTCCGACATTCCCGCCAGCGCGCGCGGTCGGTGGGACCGCGTGGCCGGCGCACGGATTGATACCCAACCTACCAACAAGGGAAATGGCATGACCCGCGATGCCAGGTTGAATCTGCTGGTGTGTGAACACGCTACATCGAGTGTCGTGCGAATTAGCCGGGACGGCGCGCGCGCGGTGATAGCCTCCCATTTCGAAGGCAAAGAACTCAACTCGCCTAACGATCTGGTCGTCGGTAGCGACGGGGCCATCTACTTTACCGATCCGACTTACGGCCGTATGCCCTGGTTCGGAATCGAGCGCCCGACGCAACTGGACTTCCAGGGGGTCTACCGCATCCCGTCGGGCGGCGGTAATCCACAGCTGCTGGTCGCGCGCGACATGTTCAGTCAGCCCAATGGCTTGTGCTTTTCACCGGACGAGACGCTGCTCTACGTTAATGACACCGTACAGACCAATATCCGCCTGTTCGAAATCCGGGACGGCAGATTGAAATTCGTCCGGGTCTTTGCCTCAGGCATCAGCGATCCGAACAAGCAGGGCGTACCCGACGGCATGAAGTGCGATAGCCTCGGCAATATCTGGGTCACCGCCCCGGCGGGCCTATGGGTCTATGCGCCGGGCGGTGATCTGATCGGCAAGGTGGCTATCCCTGAGAATTCTGCCAATTTCCACTGGGGCGGCCCGGACTGGCGCACGCTGTTCGTGACGGCGACGACGTCGGTCTATGCGCTGGATGTCAAGGTCGGACCGCATATCGAACCATTCATGCGCGCGAGGAACAACCCATCATGAACAGCGCAGTTCTGGCGGCCGCCGCGATCGCCCTGCTCGCCCCCACGGCGGGGCTGGCCCAAGCCGGCCTTCCGGTGCTGGGGATGAGCCTTCCCACAGATCCCTACGGTGCATCGAGTCCGCTGTCGGCGACGCACGTGCCGCTGGCCGAGCGCATCGCGCATGGCGGCGATCCGTCCCGATATATGCATCATGCTTCCTCCCATAACGGCTCGGGTCCATTGGATTACATGGCCCTGTTCGACGGCGGCGCGAATTCCGCGAAATTCGATCTCGGCGTGAACCTGTTTTTCCTGCATCGGGGAGTTCTGCCACCGGGTGGCGGCATCGGCGAGCACTTCCACAATTACTGCGAGGAGATGTTCGTCATTCTGGACGGGGAAGCGGAGTATTCGATTGACAGTCGAACGGCCGTGCTGAAGGGACCGGCCGGCGCAGTGGCGCGGCTGGGCCACAGCCACGCCATCACCAATCAATCCGATAAGCCGGTGCAGTGGATGAACATCAATGTCGGACTACTACCCCATTTCTATGACGCCTGGAATCTGGACGATGGGCGCGTCGGTGCGCCGAAGGACGCGATTCCTCAGTTCATTGCGATGCATCTGGACAAGACTCTGGATCAGCCGATAGCCAACTTCGATGGCGGCGCCGGAACCGTGATGTATCACCGCGGCCTCGATCCCAGCGCGTTCTATACGAGCTGGTCCTATGTCGATCACCTGCTGCTGCCACCCGGTACTACGGTCGGTCCTCGCACCAAACCAGATATGGCTGAGGTTTACTACGTGATCAGCGGCGAGGGCACGGCGAGCATCGCCGGCGATAGCGTATCGATTCACACCGGCGATGCCGTCCCCGCCGCATTGGGCGAGAGCCGCAGTTTTGCTGCCACTGGCAAGGTAGCGCTGGAATTCATGATCATCGGCATCGCCCGCGATCTCGATGCTAAGAGGATCTATATGCTGTCGGACGAGAATCGACAGAGAACCGGTCCCCGATAGCGCGAATCACTGCCCAGCGACGGAAACTTCGATCATGTTCGTACTGCATGTCGATCTTAGGATTCGAGCCGGACAGGCCGAGGCCCTCGAATCGGTCTTCTCGGGCCCCTTCTCCGCGGCGATCCGCGCACAGGAGGGTTTCAGAGACGTGCGGCTGCTGCGGCCACTCGAAGGCGGTGACTATGTTCTCAGCATTGCATTCGAGCAGCGCTCGCTGCAGCAGAAATGGGTCGCAACGGATCTTCATGCCCGCGTGTGGTCCCAGATGGAAGAGCATATTGATGGCTATTCCCTCAAGCCCTATACCGCGGTCTAGAGCGATGAATCGCATGCTGATATCGCTGGCCCTTTCTACCCTCTGCGGCGCGGCGTTGATCGGCAGCGCCGTGGCCGATACCAGCGGCAAGAGGATTGCCTTCTCGAACAACTATGCCGGTAATTCCTGGCGGCAAGCGATGTTGACGGATTACGGCGCGATCACCAGGAGCGCCGTTGCCGCCAGGATCGTCGCCGCCGCGGACGTCTTCACGACTGCCGACAAGGCAGTGCCGACGCAGGCCGCGCAGATACAGAATCTGATCCTGCAAGGTTATGACGCGATCGTGATCAATGCCGCTTCACCCAACGCACTCAACGCCGCCGTCAGACAGGCCTGCGCAGCCGGTATCGTCGTCGCGTCCTTCGATGGCCTCGTCACCGAACCGTGCGCATACCGGATCGTGGTTGACTACAAGGATTTGGGTCGACAGGAGGTCGAGCACATGGCGCAGCTGCAGCCCAATGGGGGCAATCTGCTGGAGATCCGGGGCCTGGCGGGAACTTCCATCGACGAGACCATCCACGCCGGTATCGTCGAGGGCATCAAGGCGCACCCCAATTTCAAGATTGTCAGCGCCGTAACCGGCGACTGGGATCAGACCACCGCGCAGAAGGCGGTCGCGACCGTTCTGCCTTCGCTTCCCTCGATCGTCGGCGTCGTCGATCAGGGTGGGGATGGATATGGCGCAGCCCAGGCGTTCGCCGCTGCCCATAAGGCAGTCCCGACGATCATCATGGGTAATCGTCAGGATGAACTAAGCTGGTGGAAGGAGCAGAAGGCTCGTGACGGCTATCGGACATGGTCTGCGTCCATTGCGCCCGGCATTTCGACGCTGGCGTTCTGGGTTGCCCAGCAGGTGCTCGACGGCAACAGAACTATCTCCCATGATCTGATAGTGCCCTATCTCGCTTTCACTCAGGATGATTTTGAGGCAGCACTTCGCTCTATTCCGATCGGCGGTGTTGCCAGCCACGAATATTCCCAACAAGAGGCCATAACGATCATCAAGGCCAATACGAAATAATCGCTCAACCGCTGCGCGCTGCAATCGCCCCCGTTCTTCCCTGACACCTCGCAGATGGCAGTTACGAGGCTCCAAATCGTCCACCTGGACGGCATCGCCAAAGCGTTCGGGGCGGTCCGCGCGCTCAACGGCGTCGAATTAGGCGTTAACAGCGGCGAATGCGTCGGTCTGATCGGCCATAACGGCGCGGGCAAATCGACTCTGATGCAGGTGCTCGCAGGGACCATCCGGCCCGATAGCGGACGTATCGTAGTCGACGGACAGCCGCAGCATGGCTATTCCGCCCGGCGCGCCCACCAGCTTGGCATCCGTTGCGTGTTTCAGGAGCTGTCGCTCTGCCCCAACCTGACGGTCGCAGAGAACACCAAAGTGATTCATCCCGGGCTGAGGGGATTGCGATGGCGCCGGCAGTGCGCTGCGCTGATCGCCGAAAGACTGGACGAGATCTTTCCCGGCCACGGCATCAGCGCCTCCGACCGGGTACAGGATCTGTCGATCGGTCGGCGTCAGATGCTAGAAGTCGCACGCGCCTTCACCGTGTCGGACGAGATCGTGCGCCTGGTCATTCTCGACGAACCCACCTCCGCGCTCGATTATCACACCGCCGGGCAATTGCTGGAGTTCATGCGGCGCGCAGTAAATGTGGGGCTCAGCTTCGTACTGGTCTCGCATCTGCTACGCGACATTCTCAACGTCTGCGATCGGGTCGTGGTAATGCGCGACGGTCAAACCAGCGCATCCGGTGAGGCTTCTGCGTTCGATCGCGACAAGCTTGTCCTCGCAATGGGCGCTGCCGGGCCTCATCGTCTGCAGACGCAGCCCGACACGAGGCTTGCTCGCAGTCAGACTGCGCTGCGCGTCCGGGCCAGAACCGAGCCTCCGTACGCAAGGACTGAATTGACGGCGCACGAAGGTGAGGTCGTGGGGCTTGCGGGACTTGCCGGTCATGGCCAGACCGATCTGCTGCGCGCGGTGTTCGCTGCCGCATCGCGCTCCCGGACGGGCTTCGAAATCCGCGATCCGGTGGCGCTGATTGCCGGCGATCGGCAGGCCGATGGCATTTTCCCGAGATGGCCAATTTGCGAGAATATCAGCATCGGCTCCCTGAGCGGCCTTCGAGTCGGCCCGTTTATCTCGCTCCAGCGCGAACAGGCGCTAGCCGCTCTGTGGCGGAACCGGATCGGGATCCGCGCGCCGGACTTGAGCCGCAATATTCTCTCATTGTCGGGCGGTAATCAGCAGAAGGTCCTGTTCGCCCGCGCTCTGTCTTGCGACGCACGCATAGTACTGATGGACGATCCGCTGCGCGGTGTCGACTTCGCCACCAGACTCGACATCTACACACTCATCGATCAGCAGGCGCGGGCTGGAAAGACGTTCCTGTGGTATACGACCGAA
>JBEKWD010000101.1:0-7543 GCA_049513435.1 Steroidobacteraceae bacterium
CTGGTCGAGGAAAGCCAGCTGGCAGTGGCAATCGGCGGCGGCTGGCCCGAAGGATTTGACCCGAACATCTTCAGCATCCAGGCGACGCTGCCGGAAGGCGGCGACCTGGATGCATTACAGAGCGCGCTCGATGCGCAGCTCGCACGCCTGCTGCGCGATGGCGTCACCGAGCTGGAGTTGCGGCGTGCCAAGAACCTGGTCGCCGCGGAATTCTGGCGAGCTGTTTCGACGATCGACGGCAAGGCGCGCCTGCTCGGCGAATATGCAGTCATGCACGGCGATCATCGGCTGCTGTTCGCCGCGCCGGGGCTCTACGAGCGCGTCTCGCGCGCGCAGGTCGAGCAGGTCGCGCGCGAGATCTTCAATCCCGAGCGGCGCACGGTCGGCGTGCTGCGGCCGCTGGCTTAAGGCAGCGTGAAGATCCCCGCGCACCGGCGCCACACGCTCGCCAACGGCAGCAGGCTGATTCTGTTGCCGCGGCATGACGTGCCGTTGATCGCCTTTGAGGCGGTCATGCGCGGCGGCTCGCGTCTGGACCCGCCGGCACGCGCCGGACTGGCGGCGATGAGCGCAGCACTGCTCACGCGCGGGGCGGCTAGCCGCGATGCCCATGCCTTCGCCGAGGCGGTGGAGGGCGCTGGCGGCAGTCTCGAGGCCGACGCCCACAGTGAGGCGACAGTGCTGCACGGCCAGTTTCTGGCGCAAGACTGCGAGCTCATGCTCGAGTTGCTGAGCGATGCACTGCAGCGGGCGCGGTTCGAATCCGACGAGCTCGACATCGTGCGCACACGCCGCATCGAGTTCATCAAGGCGGCGAAGGATTCGGAACCGCAGAGCCTGATTGGTCAATACGGACGCGCGCTGCTGTTCGCCGATCATCCCTATGGCAAGCCGGTCGGCGGCAGTGAGAGCAGTCTCGCCTCGCTCACGCGCGAGGACGTGCTGGGGTTCTACCGCGATCATTTCGGCGCCGACCGGCTCACGCTGGTCTTCGCGGGCGACTTCGATCCGGATTGGATGCTCGATGCGGTCACGGCCGCTTTCGGTTCCTGGGGCATTGCGCCCGGGCTCCTGCCGCCCCTGCGCGCGCCGCAGCGCGTCCAGGGCCGCAACGTACTGTTGATCGATGCACCCGACTCGGCGCAAACCTACTTCTGGATCGGGAACACCGGCGTCGCGCGCTCCTACCCAGAGCGTGCGGCGCTTGAAATCACCAATACGGCCTTCGGCGGCAGTTTCGGCTCGATGCTCATGCAGGCGCTGCGCGTCAAGAGCGGGCTGACTTACTCGGTCAGCTCCAACTTTCGGCGCGGCAGTGTTCCGGCGGAGTTTGCGATCAACTCGTTCACGCGCGTGCAGAGCACAGGCGAGGCGCTTGACATCGCGCTGCAAACCCTCAGCACGCTCAAGCGTGAAGGCGCTGGTGAGCAGGCGCTCGCGTCCGCCCGCAATTACATCCTCGGCCAATATCCGCTCGGCTTCGAGACCGCAGCGGACTGGGCCTCGGCCCTCGCCGAGCTGGATCTTTACGGCCTGCCCGAGAGCTACATCGATGAGTTTGCGCACTCATTGCACAACGTCGATGCCGCGCTCTCGCAACGTGTGGTCGAGAGTGCGTACCCTCAGGCGGCAGATGTCGACATCGTGCTGATCGGAGATGCGGCGCGCATTCGCGCTGATGCGGCCCGGCTCGGGCCCGTGCGCGAAAAGCCACTCACAGCGCCGGATTTCTAGCCGAAGCGCTGGCCTTCGCACGCCAGCCAGGCCTCTTCCTGCGAATCGCTCTCACGGCCCAGTACGGCATTACGATGCGGAAAGCGACCGAAACGCGCGATGAGGTCGCGATGCTCGATGGCAGAGTGCAGCGCGCTGCTAAATGTGTCGTGCAGCTCAGCCGGCGCTTCCTCGATCAGCCGGCGAAACGCTGCCACTGCCTCCTCCTGCACGTCGAGGGCTTCGGCATGCTGCAGGGGCATATAAAAGAATATGCGCTCGAGCGGGTCGAGCGCACCGTCGGCGCCAAACTGCATGCCCGAGACGCTCAGCGACAGGGCGGCATGATCCTGCGCAAAGGCCTGAGGGGTGCCGCGGTAGCAGTGACGTGAGAACTGGTCGAGCACCAGGATCAGTGCCAGACGCCGGCGGGGACTCGACTCCCAGGTTTGCAGCGCGCCGGTCTCGGCGGCCTGCAATGTTTCGGCGAATCGCTCGCGAATCAGCTCATCGGCCTGGGGAACGAGCTCCGGGGCAACGGCTGCCGGAAACCAGAGGCGCGTCTGGTGCTGCACGCGCGCGTGGGTATAGGGCTTGGGCCCGAACCAGAAGTGCAGGATGGTCTGGGCACTCGCTGGCGCGGCCATGCTGGAGTCGACAATGCGCTCACTCGCACAGGCTTTCCAGATACCCCTGCGCGACCGTGGACAGTCGCTTGCGTGCCAGCGCCCGTGCCTTCGGCGCATCCACGATGTGCTCGAGCGGGCCCGTGACCATCATGCGTCGCACCGCTGGATCGCGGGCTGATACGCGTGCCATCTTGTTCAGGACGGTGAAACCGCGGTGGATCTTGTCGCGGGTGGCCCGATTGGCCTCGATCGTGCGGGCGAGATACTCGCCGAAGCGGCTGTAGAGGAAGAAATCGTCGTTGCCGACTTGAAAACGCGCCTCGGCGAAGAAATCGGGAAAATTCTTCTCGAGATACTGATTGATGTGGTGAAGACGGGGCCCAGGTTCGCTGGTCGCGGACGCTTTGCGCTTCTTCATTGCAGTTGTATCACCTCGTTAGTTCTCGGGCGCGCGCACCATAGGACACAATACGAAGCGATGCAATAGGTTGGTGCGCAATAATGCGCGCCGCTGCCCGACGTCAGTGATTACTGGGATGGCATCGGGGTGGCGAGCGCGCGGTAGAAAAGGTGCCGCGCGCCGCCACGGTCAAGGTTTCTTATGAGTCTTGATCGGCTCCGGATCATTCTCGCGGGCTTCCGACTCGTCCGCTTCGTCCTCGGTTTCCTCCAGCGTGAGCTCGCTGCCAGCTGGCGCGGTTGTGCGCACAGACGGGTTGAGCTCTGGCTCGGAATCGACGCGCGGGCGCCAGGGAGGGCGCTCTTTCGGATTCTTTGGATCTACGGGTTCCATAACGTGCTCCTTTGCGGCGCTCTGTGCAGATCGTCAGCCGGTCACTGCCGCAGCGAACGACTATAGGCCTTTCCAGCTGCAGGTCCATAGGACGGATCCTGCAACCGGGCACTTGGCTTAAGGTCTTGGTGGGCGCGCCAGGCGGCCGCAAGCTAATGTGCGTTGCGACCGTGGATTACGATCAGCGCGGTTTTGAGCAGGATCTTCAAGTCGAGCCACAGCGACCAGTGGCGCAGGTAATCCAGATCGTACTCGACGCGCTCGCGCATCTGCTCGACCGTTGCGGTCTCCCCGCGCAGCCCGTGCACCTGCGCCCAGCCCGTCATGCCCGGTCGTACCTTGTGGCGGATCATGTAGCCACTGATGAGCTTGCGATAGAGCTCATTGTGCGCAACGGCGTGCGGGCGTGGTCCGACAAAGCTCATCGTGCCCGCCAGTACGTTGAACAGCTGCGGCAACTCATCCAGCGAGGTGCGCCGAAGAAAACGGCCCAGCGCCGTCGTGCGCGCATCGCGCGCCTGCGCCTGTACAAGCACCTCGCCGTCTTCGCAGACTGTCATGCTGCGAAACTTGTAGACCAGGATCTCCTCGCCATGCAGGCCGTAGCGGCGCTGCTTGAACAATATGGGCCCGGCAGAGGAGAGCTTCACGGCGATCGCGGCGATCAGCAACAGCGGCCAGCCCACCAGCAGTCCCAGAGAGGCCAGCCCGATATCCATCGCCCGCTTGCGCACCGCATGCATGCCGTGGAAAGGCGTATCGCAGATCGCGAGCATCGGTATGCCGTTCATCTCGACGCAGCGCGCCTGCACCAGGTCGAAGGCGAAAATGTCCGGCACAAAGTAGACCGAGGCCGTGCTGTCGCGAAATTCCTGCAACATGTCCTCAATCCGCGGCGCGTTGCTCATCGGCAACGCGATGTAGATCGCATCGATCGCATGCCGGCGCACGAATTCGGCCACATCCTTGCACTGACCGACGAATTGCTCGCGAGCGTGCTCGGGCAGGCGCTCGACGCTGCGGAAGTCGAAGAACCCGAGAAACGAGCCGGTCGCCACGCTCAGCGAGACACGCCGTGCCAGCTCGACGCCAACCGCATTGGCACCGATGATGATGTGGCGGTGCCCCGGGTTGCCCGCGCGCGCCGCAATGCGCGTACTGCAGTGATCACCGAGCCAGAGCAATGCGGTCGTGAGCGCGAACCAGTTCAGCATCAGCCGGCGCGGCAACAAGCCGTCGAGCTTCAATGCGAAGCCGAGGAATGACAGCAACGCGACGACAATGCCCCACTCGAGCAGCAATCGCGGCAGACGCAGTTTCGCGGGGCCCGGCGCATCGCTCGACAATGATTGCAACGGGCTGAAAATCTGACGCGACAACAAGGCCGCGGTGAGCGCCGCGGCGACGCACGCCAGAGTCAGCCCCTGCCTCGAGCACAGGGCACAGACAAGCAATGCGAGCGCTACGACGGCGGGTTTCGACCAGTAGCGCAGCAGCGCGAGCGATGGCGCCTCGAGAGTGCCGAGCTGAACGACTTTTTGCTGGGCCGGAGCGTTGGGAAGGGCCGAAAGATTGGCACGGGAGTGCACATTTTCGCGAGACGCGGCCAGCGTACTCGCCAGAGCGCCGTCCACCGTTGCACCGGCTTCTTGCACTGAGACGTCCGTCCCCTGTTTCTGTACGAAAATCACATTAACGCACCAGCAAGTCTCGTACCATGGCGTTATGTCACCAACGCGGAAAATTATTGAGAGTGAAGTCTGTAGGAATTGGATTATGTTTTACCGTAGTTTCTGCAAAGCAATCGCAGCGCATTGATTTCCCGATCTGCGTTCGCGAGCATCTCACCCCTTTCCGGCGTCGGTAGCAGCACATGCGCAAAGGCATCATCCTCGCTGGCGGCTCAGGCACGCGGCTGCATCCGGTCACGCACGCGGTCAGTAAGCAATTGTTGCCCGTCTATGACAAGCCGATGGTCTATTACCCGCTCGCGGCGCTGATGCTGGCGGGCATACGAGAAATCCTGCTGATCACGACCCCGCTGGATCTGCCGGCTTTCCAGCGCTTGCTGGGCGACGGCAGGCAATGGGGGTTGTCGTTGAGTTATGCCGAGCAGCCAAAACCGGAAGGCTTGGCGCAGGCGTTCATCATCGGTCGCCGCTTCGTCGGTAGCGATCAGGTCGCCCTCGTGCTCGGCGATAACCTGTTTTACGGGCACGGGCTCCCGGAGCAATTGCAAAAGGCCAGTGCTCGCGCGCAGGGCGCGACGGTGTTCGCTTATCACGTCAAGGATCCGCGGCGCTATGGTGTGGTGCAATTCGACGCCAAGGGCCGCGCGCTCGGCATCGAGGAAAAGCCCTTGCAGCCCAAGTCCAGCTATGCCGTGACTGGACTGTACTTCTACGACAACGAAGTGCTCGACATAGCGGCAAATCTGACGCCATCCGCGCGTGGGGAGCTGGAGATTACCGACGTGAATCGCAACTATCTTGATCGAGGGCGTCTGCAGGTCGAGCTCTTCGGCCGTGGCATTGCATGGCTGGACACCGGTACGCACGAATCGCTGTTGCAGGCGTCCATGTTCATCGAGGCGATCGAGAACCGACAGGGTTGGAAGGTCTGCTGTCCGGAGGAGATCGCATACCGCGCTGGTTTCATCGATGCGGCGCAGCTGGAGAAGCTCGCGCAGCCATTGCGCAAGAGCGATTACGGCGCCTACCTGATGGGGCTGATCGAGGAGCGCAATTAGTGGAGTTCGTACCGACCCGTATTCCAGAAGTCGTATTGATAAAGCCGCGCGTGTTCGGCGATGCGCGCGGATTTTTCTTTGAGACCTGGCACGAGCGCAAATTTGCCGCCGCGGGTATCGCCGGGCATTTCGTGCAGGACAATCATAGTCATTCGACCCGCCATACCTTGCGCGGGCTGCATTTCCAGATTCGCCAACCGCAGGGCAAGCTCGTGCGCGTGAGCCGCGGCGAGGTGTTCGATGTGGTCGTAGATATCCGGCGCAGCTCCCCGCATTTCGGCCAATGGGTCGGCGTCCTGCTCAGCGACACCAATCACCACATGCTCTGGGTGCCGCCGGGCTTTGCGCATGGCTATCTCGCGCTCAGCGATGAGATCGATTTTCTATATAAATGCACCGATTTCTATGCCCCTGAGCACGAGCGCGCACTGCGCTGGGACGATCCTGAGATCGGCGTGCAATGGCCGCTGCCGGCAGACGCGAGGCCGGTCCTGTCCGCCAAGGACGCAGTCGCGCCGCTATTCAAGGATGCGGAAACCTTCCCGTGAAGGTATTGATCACCGGCGCCTCCGGCCAGGTGGGCAAGGCATTGCTGGAGAGCGCACCGACGCAGTTTGAGCCCCGGGCGCTCACGCGCCAGGAGCTCGACATCAGCGATGAGGGTGCCGTGCGTGATGCGCTCGCCGCCTGGCAGCCGGCGCTGATCATCAATGCCGCGGCCTACACGGCAGTGGACAAGGCAGAATCGGAGCCTGAGCTCGCCGCAGCGATCAATGCGCAGGGACCGCGCCACTTGTCGCAGGCGGCGCGCTCGATTCCGGGCTGCCGGCTGCTCCATATCTCCACTGATTACGTATTCGATGGGCGCGCCACCGAGGCGTACCGACCGACCGATCCCACCAACCCGCTCAGCGTCTACGGGCGCACCAAGCTATCGGGCGAGACCGCCGTACTCGAGGTGTTGCGCGAGCGCGCCGTGGTCTTGCGCACAGCCTGGGTGTACGCGGCGCAGGGTAAAAACTTCTTGCTGACGATGCTGCGTCTGATGCGTGAGCGCGGTGCGGTGCGTGTGGTCGCGGATCAATACGGTGCGCCTACCGCCGCCGCCTCGATTGCACGCGCGCTGTGGACAATCGCGCAGCGGCCGGACATCCGCGGCATTTTGCATTGGACCGATGGCGGTACCACGAGCTGGTACGAGTTTGCGCAGGCCATTGCCGAGGAGGGCCGGGCTAGCGGACTGTTGCCCGATCCGGTCCAGGTCACGCCCATTACGAGCGCCGAGTATCCGACTGCGGCGCCTCGACCGGCGTACAGTGTTCTCGACAGCGCAGCGTCGATCGCGCAGTTGGGACTTACGCCAACGCCTTGGCGCGTCAATCTGCGCGCAACACTGAACCAACTGGCCCACACCGCGCGCTAAACTCAAGCATGGCAAGACTCCTCGTCACTGGCGGCGCCGGCTTCATCGGCGCGAATTTCGTTCACTACTGGCTAGCCGGGCATCCCGGGGATCGGCTCGTGGTGCTCGATGCGCTGACCTACGCGGGTAACCTGGCCAATCTCGAAGCGGCCCGGCAGCGCGCAGAATTGCGCTTCGTTGAGGGCAACATCTGCGATACGCCGCTGGTCGAGCGCCTGTTGGGCGAGGAACGGCTC
>JBEKWD010000102.1:0-7535 GCA_049513435.1 Steroidobacteraceae bacterium
AATCATTCAATCCTCGTTCAAGGAAGCAGGCTGACATGCTGGAGCGCGGGTTCCGACGCCTGTTACGAGGACTCCTGCCGGCGCTCGCACTTTTGCTGGTCTTGCTGGCGATTGCGGTTTTCAATTCGCGCGCAATCAGCTATTTCGGCTTCACGCTGATGCTTAATCTGGCGATTCCTATCGCACTTGCAACCATTGCGCAGATGTTCGTGATCGCCGGTAATGATCTGGATCTCTCGATCGGTAGCTTCGTGGGCTTTGTCAGCTGTGTAGCCGTCACGTGGCTGCGCGACGCGCCGCTGATCGGGATTGCCATTCTCATCGCCAGCATTGTCATCTACGCGAGCCTCGGTGCGCTGATTCATCTGCGCGGTATTCCGTCCATCATCGTTACCCTCGGCATGAGCTTTGTCTGGCAGGGCCTGGCAATCCTGGTCCTGCCGAGCCCCGGGGGTGCCACGCCCGATTGGGCTGCATCGATCATGGCCTACAGGCCGCCTTGGATCCCGCTACCCGTCCTGGCAGCGCTTCTGATTGCAGTCCTTGCGCAGTTCGGACTCATGGGTACTTCCTACGGGACGATCCTGCGAGGCTCCGGCGGGAACGCTGCCGCGATAGCGCGCGCCGGCTGGTCCTTGCTCAGGTCGAAAATGACCTTGTTCGCACTGGCCGGACTCTTCGGCGTGCTGTCCGGCGTCGCGCTGATCGGCATCACGACTTCCGGAGACGCCAATATCGGTAATGGCTATACCCTGCTGTCCATCGCCGGCGTGATCCTGGGTGGCGGGGAATTCGTCGGTGGCGTCGTCTCCCCGTTCGGCGCGGTGCTTGGCGCTTTGACTCTGACGCTTGCAGCATCGTCGCTGCTGACTTTCATGCATATCCCGCCTGATTGGCAGGTCGGCGCGAATGGCGCCATTCTGATCGTCGTGCTCACCGCCCGTGTGCTGATCGAACGCGGAGAGCTGCGGCGATGAAGCTGCCTCTGAGCAGGCTCGCCGCAAGGCCATGGATATGGTCGTACCTTGGCGCACTGGTGGTCTGGGTGACTGCCATAACTCTCACACATGGTCACGGGGCCGGCGGGATGCTCACCGCCGCGCTGGCGCTGTCTGTATTCACAGTGATCGCGGGCCTCGCACAGATGTTTGTGATCACGCTCGGTCCGGGTAATGTTGATCTGTCGTTGCCCGCAAATATCGGGCTATCCAGCGCGGTGGCGATGACGGTGATGAACGGCAGCGAATCAATGATCGCTGCCGGCCTGCTTGCGGCGCTCGCCTGCGGGATGGCAACGGGTGTAGTCAATTTTCTGCTGATCTGGGCACTTCGCATTCCACCGATCATCGCCACGCTATCGGCGAGTTTCGTCCTTCAGTCGATCGATATCAGCTACGGCAGGGGCCTGCAGATCAAGCCGCCGCCCGGATTCGCCAACTTCACGACCGCTCAGATCTTCGGCATACCGGTTCTGGCGGTATTGACCGTCGCGCTCGCGAGCGTCGCCGCCCTGATCCTGCAGCGCACACTCTATGGTCGTTCGGTGCTTGCAATCGGCCAGAATTCGAGGGCAGCGGGGTTTGCCGGGATACCGGTGGAATGGACACGCATGATCACCTACGCGCTCTCCGGCACCCTTGGCGGACTCGACGGCACGCTACTCGCCGGCTACTTTCGTGGCGCGAACATCGATATTGGCGACGAATACCTGTTGTCATCGATCGCCGTCGTCGTCATCGGCGGCACGTCCGTTGCCGGTGGCAGGGCGAATGTTCCCGGCGTCTGGGGTGCGGCCCTGTTTCTCGTGCTGCTCCTGACCATGCTCAACACCTCGGGCGTCGGTGTGGGCGTGCGATTGCTGATGACCGGTCTGATCATCGTCGGCATTGTCGCCGCAGCTGGAAGTGAAACGGGCAACCGCGTCTAGATCTGCTTTAGCAGCCATTTCACGGCGCGTTTCTGCAGTTCGAAATGCGCTGGCTCCCACATAGCGTGAATCGTATGACCCACTGCAGTGAAAACAACTCGCCCCTGGCCGTACGGGTACGCCCAGCCTGCCACCGATTTCCTGCCGTGATTTTCGTATTCCAGACCGTCCAGGTTATCCGACTCCAGGATCACGTATTTCGGGTCCTTGTCATAGGCGACGAAGTGCTGCTCGTCGTTGACCATGAAATCCTGGATGCCTTGCGTGATCGCGTGTGCCTTATTCGTTACGCGCACCTGGAACGGTCGCAGCGTCGGATGCCCGATGTAAGCGCCGCCCATGACTTCGCGGTAATTTTTTGACGACAGCGATACATGGCTGTTGTTGTGCAGCGAATAAAATCCACCTCCGGCCATAACGAAATCCTTCACTGCAGCACCTTGCTCTTCCGTGATCCAGGATTCCGACTTAGGTTCTGGAAAATCATTCTCCAGCCCCCGCTCGTAGTGGGTGTAGGCGTCGGGTCCGAGGTAACCGTTCGGCCAGATCATCCCATCCCGCAAGCATAGAAACAGATCGTAGTTCTTGAGCAAGTCTCGCGAGAGCTGATCGTACTGAATGGTGTAATCCACCGGGATGCCGACGTCTCGGAAAACCCGGTCCAGGCTCACGCGAATGTAGTCCGCATTGTGATAGCGGTCGCCGATGAGCGCGAGCGCCCGCGGGCGTTGACGAGGGGGTTGGCCCGTCGCCGCGAGGCCGAGCGAACTGGCGCCCGCTGCGCCTAGCAGCAAAAGTCTACGAGAGATTGAGTTCATCTTTTAGGCCTCGTCTTTAAGAAGGATGGTGTAGCTCTTCGACGGCGGCACGGTTCTATGGGACTCGAACCCACGACCTCGGCATTATGAGAGCGGTTGTTAGTTTTTAAAACTTTCGATTGCAACAAATTACGGCGCGGCGTCCGTTGCGATTTGCAGCACTGAGCACAACAGAGGCCCACACGGACTGGATCTGCCGCGTTTTGGTGGACACGTAACCGCAGCGCGATCTGCCGCCGCCAGGCGGTAGAAGCTCTGGGTACAAGATATTACATCAGGTAAAAAATTACATGCAAATGCGAATCATTGTCAATTGACTTGACATGCGAACGAGAAGCATTATCGTTCTTGGCTGCAAAACGATCATGGGAGAAGAGCGCGATGCGATGCACCGCCGTGTTACAGCGCACGCTATCTCTTCTAGGCGCATGCGCATCGACCCTTTTCGGCAATCCAGCCCACGCCGATTCAGGAGCGGCACCGCCCGCATCGCCCTCCCCTGAGGATCAGCCCGATAAAGCCGCAGCAGGCCTCAGTCCCGGACAGGGTGTCACCATACTGGCGACTGCGAACGGATCAACCCCGCCCAGCAGTCTTACCCAAGTGATTGTCACGGGGGTTCGGCCGCTGCTGCACGACAAGCTGTCCGAGGATGCGCAAAGCACGCCGCAATCGATCACCGTCGTCACCAATCAACTGATTGCATCCCAGGCAGACACCCGCCTCGAGGATGCGCTGAAGAATGTCCCTGGGATCACGCTCAACGCGGGCGAAGGTGCCGCGCGCGGCGATACCGTCAATCTGCGTGGGTTTTCGGCTTTCAACGATTTCTTTCTCGACGGCATCCGCGATGCCGCTGTCTACACACGCGACAGTTTTGATTTGGAGTCGGTAGAGGTTGTGAAAGGGCCTTCGGCGATCCTGTTCGGCAGAGGCTCGACGGGAGGCGCTATCAATCAAGTGTCGAAGGCCCCGCTGCTGACGGAGTTCGGACAGGTTGATACGGAGTTCGGAAGCAACGACCTGTACCGCGCGACCGCGGACATGAACGCTACCATCGGGACGGCGGCCGCCGCGCGTTTAAACGTGATGGGCGAGTCGTCTGCCACTGCCGAGCGTGAGGACGTGCGCAATCGGCGCTGGGGCGTGGCGCCCGCGCTCGGTTTCGGTATCGGTGAACAGGACTCATTGACACTCGTCTACCTGCATCAAGAAGAGGACGATGTCCCCGATGTCGGGATCCCGTTTGTCAACGGCCGCCCGGCGCCAGTGCCCCCGGTGCCACGCAACGCGGATTTCGGCCTGACCTCCGATCGCACCACAGCCGACGACGACATTCTTACGGGGCGCTACACCCATGAATTCAATGCGCAGCTATCTGTCGCCGATACGCTGCGCTATGCGAACTATCAGTTCAATTATCAGTTCGATGCGCCGAATTTCGGCACGACTCCCCCAGGCGCAGACGAGCCGCTTGGAAGCATCCTGGTCGGACGCGATGCGCCGAGCAGCTCCGGCGTTCAGACCAATCTTGACGATCAGATCGACCTCACGGCGCGCTTCAGCACCGGTTTCGCTGCACACACGCTCGTCACCGGCATCGAGTTGGCTCGCCAAACCTCGAACATTGGCCGCTACGTCAATCCGTTCAACACCAATAATACGTGGATCCCAGAGACGCCCCTGCTGGACCCGAATCCGAACGAGACTCATCCGGCACAGCCGCTGTCGTCGACCCAGAACACGAGCTCGCCTTCGGGCGGGGCCTACCTGATCGACACCGTTGGATTGGGCCCCTATGTCGATTTAATCGGCGGCTTTCGTTACGACTACTTCTCTGCGAACTACAAACAGCTGACTGAAGCAAGTGGAGCGCTGCTCCAGTTGCAGGAGCTCAACCGTGTCGGCAGCCCACGTGCCGCGCTGCTCATCAAACCGACGCCGCAACAAAGCTATTACCTGTCTTATGGCACCTCATTCGATCCGTCGGCCGAAGCGCTGACGCTGACCACGAAGACGGCCGGTCTCGGCCCGGTCAAGGCCAAGACCTACGAGGCTGGCGCCAAGACCGAGTGGCTGGATGGCGGTCTTTCACTCACGGGCGCCGTTTTCCACACCGAGGTGGATAACGCTCAGACCAATGATCCGGACAACCCGACCATCACTGTGCTGAACGGCAATGAACGAGTCAACGGCTTAGAGATCGGTGCCACCGGCCATCTGACTCGGCATTGGGAGATCTTCTCGGGCTACACCTATCTCGATGGCCGCACCATCGCTTCGGGTACGCCCGTCGATGTCGGCAAGGTGATGCCCAATGTGGCTCACAACGCACTTAACCTGTGGACAGAATATGAGTTCACCAGCGGCTGGGAGTTAGGCGGTGGATTCAATTGGCTCGGATACCGCTACGCCGACAGTGCTCAGGCGGCCTACGTTCCTGGCTATGTCGTCTGGAATGCCATGGCTGCCTATAGGATTTCACGCAACTTGAGACTGCAGTTGAATGCCTTCAACCTGTTCGACAAGTTCTATTACGACGGGCTCTACTACACGAGCGCTGCGGAGAATCACGCCATTCCCGGCCCTGGCCGCAGCGTCGCGCTTAGCGCGCGGTTCAGCTTCTGAGCCATGATCGTTCGTATCTCCCCGGTGCTTGACGCCGCGCACCTGAGCGCGCTAGACAGCCTCTTGCGAAGTGCGCCATGGGAGGATGGGCGCGCGACTGCAGGCTACCAGTCGGCGCAGGTCAAACAGAACTTGCAGTTAGATCAAAATGCCCCCGTGGCACGCCAGGCTGGAGAGCTGCTGGTGCGTACGTTGGAGCGCAACACGCTGTTTGTCAGCGCCGCCCTGCCGCGTCACCTGTATCCGCCGCTTTTCAACCGCTATGAGCCCGGTATGGGGTTCGGTGCCCATGTCGATAACGCCATGCGTCAGATTCCGGGCACTCATCACCGATTGCGCATGGATATATCCGCGACGTTGTTTTTGAGTGCGCCGGAAGATTACGACGGCGGCGAGCTCATCATCGAGGATACCTACGGACCGCACGCAGTGAAGCTCGCGGCAGGAGATATGGTGATCTATCCGGCAAGCAGCGTGCATCGTGTGCAGCCCGTTACCCGGGGTGTGCGGCTAGCGGCGTTCTTCTGGGTCCAAAGCATGGTGCGCGACGACGGCGCTCGCAGCCTGTTGTTTGAGCTTGATACGTCGATTCGCACCCTTACCGAATCTGGCGCGGATCAAAATAGTCTCGTTCGGCTCACGGCCTGCTACCACAACCTGCTCCGGCGGTGGGCCGAGCTTTAACTCTGAATCGTAAGCCTTCCAGTGAGCTTAACTCGCGATCAGTTTGCCCACGCCGCTGCCCTCGAAACGGACCAGTTGCGGATGCAGGAGCTGCAACGCATGAGCTGCGGTCAGTTGCATGCTCTGCTGGCCGGCGATCCGGCGCAGGCGGTCGTCTGGGTACGCAGCGCGGCCCAGTGCGGTGTGCACGCGGCACAGCTGCGCCTGGGCAGAATGCTCCTGGAGGGGCGGGGGCAAGCATGCGATGAGGTGTCAGCGTTTCGATGGTTCAAATGCGCGGCCTCGCAAGGAGATCCGGAGGCGCTGAATATGCTCGGCCGCTGTCATGAGAACGGCTGGGGGGTGCCGATGAATCTGCAACTGGCAGCCGAGCACTATCGGTCCTCGGCCGAAGCGGGTCACGATTGGGGGCAATACAATCTCGGCAATCTATACTTCGATGGCCGCGGTGTCACACGTGATCTGCGCCAGGCGTATTGCTGGTATCTGCGCTCGGCCTGCCAGGGACATGCCCGCGCGATGAACCTGGTTGGCCGCTGTCTCGAGGAAGGTTGGGGATGCTCTCCAAAACCGGACGATGCTGCCGATTGGTATCGCTGCTCGGCTGAAGCGGGATACTTCCGGGGTCAGTTCAATCATGCGATCGAGCTCATGAGGCGCGAGCAATGCGCACGTGCGGGGCAGTGGTTCTGGAGGGCAGCGCAACTGGGCGATGCCAACATGCGGCAAGCAATCATCACCGCGCTCGCGCAATCCAGTGACGCGGCATTGACGCAGACCAAAGAACGCATACGAGAGTTAGTATTGAACGCCGAGTACGCAAAGCAGTTCGGAATCGACGCACCGAACTGGGCGTCCAAGGGCGCGCAGTCCTGAAACCAAAGGAGCCTTTACCGATGAACGTCCTCTTGTGGATCCTCCAGGGCGCGCTCGCACTGTTCTCCTTCATGGGTGGGCAATACAAGCTGTTCCACTTCGAGGAGCTAGCGAAGATGCCGCAGACGGCCGCGCTCTCGCGCGGCGGATGGGGAGCGATCGGCGTCTTCGAGATGTTGTGCGCGATCCTGCTGATCGTCCCGGCCGCCGCAAAGTGGATGCCGGTCCTGACTCCGCTCGCCGCGGCCGCGCTCGCATTGGAAACCCTCGCCCTCGCGGTACTCTTCGCGCAGTATTCGCTTGCAGTCACCGCGACCAACCCGCTGTGCTATGTCATCGTGATGGGGCTGGTGGCGGCGTTCGTGGCTTACGGACGTTTCACGCTCAGGCCGCTGGCCTAATTCGAGGCTGCCGGAAAGAAAACTGTTCGATTAGTGACTAGGGTGGGACTCGAACCCACCACCTCGGCATTATGAGGGCAGTTTTTGAGTTTCTAGAGCCTTTAATTTCAATCATTTGCCGCGTGGCGTCCGTTGCATTTGGCACCACTGAGCACAACCAAGCACCACCGAGTCACGCAAAAGTCACGCGACGCTCGAATA